>CAYNHD010000361.1:0-2922 GCA_964396775.1 uncultured Thermoflexus sp.
CCTGTCAGATCGTCCCCCCTCTAGCTCGGCTGGAGGGGGGATTGAGGGGGGAGGCATTCAGCGAGCATTCCCGAACTCCCCCTCGCAACAGGTTGTCCGTGGACTCCCCAGCGGGCGTCTGAGCGCCGCATGGCACAAAGGATTCTACGAGGGAAACCCCTCTGGCGGTGCGGCCAGGCAATCACCCTGGTTTCTGGGCGACCAGTACGGACGGCACGGCGGGTTCGCGCCCGGCCAGGCGGTCGCGCAGCCCCAACGCCCGTCCGCGCCACCCAGCCCGGCGCGAGTCGCCCTCCACGACCAGCCCCGCCGCGCGCAGAAGGGCCTGCGCAGCCGCCATTCCCTCCGCCGACGGGGCGAGCGCGTCCATCACGGCCACCCAGCCACCGGGCCGCAGCGCGTCCAGCGCCGCGCCCAGGGCGCGCTGCTGCGCCGCCTGGTCGCCGAAGCGAGCCAGCCCGCTTTGCAGGATCACCCAGTCGAACGCCCCGCGCGCCAGCGGCAGCGCATTCAGATCGGCCTGCACGCGCAGGTAGCGGGCGATGGGATAGACGCCCAGGCCGTAGCCCGGCCCGGCGTGCGCGTCGAGGGCCAGCGTGGTGTAGCCGGCCACGTCCAACCCGTAGGCCAGCCAGCCCATCTCCGCCCCGATGACCGCCGCCTCGCCCATCGGACCGACGGGAGGCTTGCCCTTGCGCAGCCGCACGTCCTCCAGAAAGTGCCACAGCAGAGCCGCCCCCGCCGCCTGCTGCGGCCAGTAGTCCAGCGGGTAGCCGGACAGGCCCGTCTGCGGCAGCGCCTTGAACTCGCCTTCGTCTGGCACGGCCCAACCCGCGCGCGTGCAGCGTTCCTCGTGCGCCTGGGACTCGGCGTCAATTGCCTCGCGCCGGTCGGCGGGCACCAGGCGCAGAATCCCGTCCTCGAAGGGATAGACGTGCGCCGCTGATGCAGCGCAGCGCACGCTCCCCTCGTCCAGGCGCAGCCGCGCGCCGTCCAGCGGGCAGGTCAGCAGCGCCAGGTAATCGCGCCCCCGGCCTTTGAACGCCCCATTGATCGGGCGCATGTCGCGTTGGTAGTGGATGTCAGGCATGGCGGTCAGCAGGCTGCTCTGAGTGAATGGTCGCCAGTTGTTGGTGATTGGTTGTTGGTTTCGGGCCGCTAGAGCGTGTTATAAACTCCGCACGCTCGGCGTAGCGTGCAGGGCACGGCGCATGGGTAGCGCCCTGACCCCACCCTGTAGTCCCTCCCCTTTCCCTGCTTGCGGGGAAAAGGGCCGGGGGATAGGGGTTGAAAAGTGCATTACACGCTCTAGACCCGGTGCCGCAGCACCATCAGGAAGTGATCGCCCCAGGCGCGCAGGCCGGGCCAGGTGCGCGTCCGCCGCTCCAACGCCAGCCAGCGGCGCTGCGCGCTATCGCCACGATAGAGCGCGTGCAGATGCACCGGCGGCAGCCACAGCGGGAAGGCCATCACCCGCTCGACGGTGAAATGCTCGGCGAAGGGCGCGGCGAACTCTTCCGGCGTGTAGAACTTCACCGGCGCGATCACGTCGCTCGCCCCGGCCCTGGACTCCGACCACGCGCACGAGCGGTTGAGCCGCTCTGCTCGCGCGCCAGGGCGCAGCCCGCGCAGTGTCTCGAACAGGCAACGGCAACTCATCACCGTCGCCACGAACGGCGCGCCCGGCGCGAGCAGGTCGTGCAGGCCGCGCGCCACGCCCGCCAGGTTTGGCTCGGTGTTGAGCGTGCCCAGGCTGGCGTAGGCACCGTCAAAGGGGCCGCGCTCGTCCAGTTCCGCCAGCCGTCCGGCGGGCCGCACGCGAAACTGCGCGCCGCGCCGCAGCCCATACCCGGCCAGCTTGGCCTGCGCCTGCCAGACCATGCCCGGACTCACGTCAATGCCCAGCACGCTGTAGCCGTCCTGGGCCAGGCGCAGCGCCTCCTCGCCCGTGCCGCAGCCGATGTCGAGCAAGGCCGCGCCGGGCGGCACCAGGCCGCGCACCACGTCCAGGTGCTCGGCGCGCAGCCAGCACAGCAGCGCGTTGCCGGGGCGCGTGCCCGACGGCGCGCCGAAGCAGGCGTCGTAAGTCTTGGCCGCCTGGTCGAAGCGCGCCTCCAGCGTCTTGTACTGCTCGGTCAGGTCAGCCGCCGACAGCGCGCCCTGACCGGTTCCCGTGCTTTCAGCCATCCCTCACCCCACGATCCGTGCTATCGCTCGCTTCACCGCCAGCGGGCGGCACAAGAGTCGGACGCCGCACCGCCCACCACAGCGCGATCAGCGCCGTCCCCACTGCCGGGCCGAGGCCCATCGCGCACAGCGCGCGCCCCACCCCGTCCCAGCCCAACGCACCCAGCAGCGCGTAGCTGGCCCCCGTCATCACGACGAAGACGGCCAGCCACACCAGCCCCAGCCGGCTTCCCCGCCGCCAGACGTAGCCTCCCAGAGGGTTCGTTGGATCGCTCATCGCATCCCCACAATGCCGCCAGCCATCAGCTATCAGACTTCCGAAGTTTCCAAAACTTCGGAAGTCTTCTCGTTGACCTCACCCCCGCTCGGCGCTAACGCGCCTCGCCGCCCCCTCTCCATGCCAGTGAAGAGAGGGCAAACCGAGCGCAGCGAGGCTGGGGGTGAGGCTGTTCGGCAAGACGCCCCTTACCCCTGCAGCGGCCAGACCCACATCTCCGACCACAAGCAGTCGGTGCGCACGTCCTCGTAATTGAGCAGCGCGACGCCCACGCGCCCTGCGCCGGGCAGCACCGTCTCCTGCGCGACCAGGCCGCCATTGACGTACAGCGCCACGCGCTCGCCCTGCGCGATGACCAGCAGCTTGGTTCCTCTCGGCGCGACCAGCGGGCTGAGGTCGTAGACATTCGTCGTAAGCTGCGCGTCGCTCGCCTGAACCAGGCCAAACCCACCGCCGCT
>CAYNHD010000361.1:3022-4159 GCA_964396775.1 uncultured Thermoflexus sp.
TCGGGCGCGTCCCAGGTGGTCAGCGCCAGCGGCAGGCCGCGATAGGTGGAGCCGAGCCGGGTCGTGACCGCCACGTTGTCAAAGAGCACGGTCACCTCTTCAACCGCGTCCTCGCCACTGGTGACGAAAACGCCCACCGTGCCCGGCGTGGACAGCCGCTCGTCGGTCACCGTGCCCAGCAGCACGCCGTTGGCGAAGAAGTCGAGGCGGCTGCCGCGCGCCATCACCGCCAGCGTCCAGGGGTCGGCGCTGCTGGCGAGCGCATCAGCAGCAGTCCACGAGCGCAGCGCGTAGACGCCCGTCGCGTCCTCGTAGAGCACGCGCCACTGCCCCTCCGTGTTGACGGCGAGCCGGTAGAGGCGGGCCAGCCCCGGCCCCTGGGCGCGGAAAACCAGCCCGAACTCGGCATAGGGCGGCGCGCCGGACACGCGCGCTTCCGCTTCCATGTACAGGTCGGCCACCAACAGGTCGTCGGGTGGCACGGCCAGCAACGCCTCGCCGGGCGTGGTGACGCGCAGCCGCAGGCGCTCCTGGGCCAGCACGACTGGCTCGCCCGCCGCCGTCACCCACGAGACATCGCCCTGGTCGAAGTTGCTGCGCAGCGCCACCGCCGCGAACCCCGGCGTGAGGGCCAGCTCGTAGGTGCCGGAGGTCGTGCCTGCCGCGCCCTGATAGCGCAGCACGCGGGCGGTGTATGTCCCGTCGGCGGGCAGGGTCAGCGCCTCCAGCCCGGCATCGCGCATCAGCGAGTCCAGGTCGTCGTTCTCGGCGACAAGTTCACCAGCGGGGCCAACGACCTGGATCACCGGGTCGAGGTCGCCCTCGACTGCCCGCGCGATCAGCGAGACAATTTCGCCCGCTCGCCCCTCAAACGTCCACTCGGCGGACAGCTGGACGGCGTTCAGGACGCCGCGCACCGGCTCGAAAGGGAGCAGCACCCCCGGCTCCTGGGCCTGAGTCGCGGGGCGCAGGCCGCCCGTCAGGGCCAGCAGCAGCGCCAGCGCCATTGCTTTCCACCAGCCGGGACTCCTGCGCCACCGGCCCGTCTGCCATCGTCTCACTGTCACAGACACTTGCTTTCGCCACCGGGCGCGCCCTCTCGCGCCCGCCAATGGTCTCCACCAGGGACAGGAGCCG
>CAYNHD010000362.1:0-2284 GCA_964396775.1 uncultured Thermoflexus sp.
CTGAAACGCCCTCGCCGACGAAGACCGCGACGAGGACGCCCACCGCCACGCGCACACCTAGCGCAACGGCAACCGCCACTGCCACCGCGACGCTATCGCGGACGCCCACCCGCACACCGTCACCGTCGCGCACGCCTACGAATACGCGGACTCCCACCCGCACGCCCACGCCGACAAGCAGCACGCCCACATCGTGACTGGCGAGGGCTAGAGCGTGTTATGAACTCCGCACGCCCGGCGTGGCGTGCAGAGCACGGCGCATGGGTAGCGCCCTGCCCCCCCTGTAGTCCCTCCCCGCTGGCGATACTGTTAGCGAAATGCCTCCGTAAGGGCGTATTGCAATACGCCCCTACGAAACCGGCGCGCGCTTAGTTCGCCAAGAATATCGCTGGCGGGGAGGGGCAGCTTCTCCCCTTTCCCTGCTTGCGGGGAAAGGGGGCGGGGGATAGGGGCTGAAAAGTGCATAACGCGCTCCAGGTGCGCGCGGCCCGACCGTTCGCTGACAGACTCATGGCGTCTTCCGTGAATTGAACGCGCATGGAAAGAGACTCGCCCGCCCGACGGAGTTCCGCCGGGCGGGCTGTTGTGTGTGCGGGGAGCGCGCGCCGGACTACTTGTCCAGGTCGCGCAGCGTCAGGTAGGCCGGGCGCGGGTTGCCTGCTGGGTCGAGCAGACTCCACAGGCATTGCTCACCCGTCACGCCGACAACGGGGCAGAAGTTGAGGTTCCAGAGGAACATGGGGCCGACGTAGCCTAGCTCCTTGCCAAGCTGGAAGCCGCGCAGGATATAGGAAGCCTGCTCGTCCAGGCTGGTGAAGGCGACGAAGGCGTATTCGGGCGGCGGCTCGACGTTCAGGCCGTCGTTTGACCCCCAGCCAAACTCGGTCGGCCAGATGAAGGTGCCGCTATCGCCATTCTCCACCATGATCTGGCGGTAATCGGCGAGAGTCTGCTTGAAGAAGAAGCTCGGATGATCATCCCAGGCGGGCACCGCCGGGCGATTGTTGCGGCAGCACGTGCTATCCGGCGGGTTGGCCCAGCCGTTGGGGTGCGCGCCGATGGCATCCGACCACTCAGCGACACCAGCCGCGTACATCTGGCGCAGGTACACGCGGTCGTCAATGGCGTTCACGCCGTCGTTGAAGCCGGTTGGAGCAAGCCCGCCGGTGACGACCAGCGCGGCGGAGTCAGCGTTCTTGATGGCGGTGTAGGCCAGGCGCAGCAGCTCCACGTAGCTGGCGGCGCTGATGCCGCGCGGGGTGTTCCACTCGCGGCGCAGGTTCTGCTCGTTCCAGATTTCATAGGCGTCCACCTTGCCCTTGTAGCGTTGGGCAAGCTGGCCGATGAAGTTGGCGTAGGTCTGGTAGTCCGTCGGCGGCCCCTTCTCCTGGTCGGAGTCGCGCGCCCAGCCCGGCGCGGAGCTAACCGTCAGCAGGATGGTGAAGCCCGCCGCATCCATCGCGTTCACCATCTCGTCGAGCGGTGCCCAGTTGATGTTGCCGGCATTCGCCTCGTAGACCGCCCACTCGATCTGCTGCTTCACCCAGGCGACATCCAGCGCGCTGGCGGCCTGGATGACCTGGGGGATGTTCTGGTTGGGCAGGTGAAGCTGCACCCCGTAGGCGAAGCCTACATTGGTCGCCGTGTTCTGAGGGACGGCGGGCGTCTGCGTCACGGCAGGAGTCGCAGTGGCGGCAGCGGTCGGCCCGGCGCTGGTGGGAACCGGCGTCGCGGTAGCCGGAACAGTCACAGGAGGTTGGGCTGCCGCGCTGCTGGGGATGCGAATCCTCTGCCCGACGTAAATCAGGTTCGGGTTGGTGATGCCGTTGTAACTCGCCAGGTACGCGGTCGAGAGGCCGTATTTGAGCGCAATGCGAAATAAGTTCTCGCCGGGCTGCACCACATGGACTGTCTCGCCAGCTGGAGCAGTCGTGGGCTGGGGCGTCGGCGCGATGATGGTGCCGGTGGGCTGGAGCGTTGGGGTGATGCTCGCGCCGGGGATGGTGAGTACCTGGCCGACGAAGACCAGGTTGGGATTGGTGATGTTGTTGGCCTGGACAATGGCCTGGACGGTTGTCCCGTACTTCAGGGCAATACGGGTCAGGTTCTCCCCGGCCTGCACCGTATGCGTCGTCTGACCGCCCTGCGCCGCGACCAGCATGGGCGTCGTCAGGAGCACGGCCAGCGCCACCAGGGCGATCATCAACTGCCGCACATGCTGCATAGTCATGCCTCCTTCACGTGGTGACATTGCATGGCATCATTGTCAGTATACACTCACTCC
>CAYNHD010000362.1:2384-4153 GCA_964396775.1 uncultured Thermoflexus sp.
CGCCCTCGTGCCCGCCGGTGCCATCGTCACGGCAGAGCCGACGGGCACGCACTACCTCACGCCCATTCTGATTGCCCTGCGCGATCGGAATGTCACCATCTGGCAGGTACCGACGACCACCACCAAGCACGTGCGCGCCGTCCATATTTCAAGCGGCAAGTCCGACCGCACCGACGCCCAGGCGCTCGCCCTGACCGCCACCTGGATAGCCCAGGGCCGCCCCCCGCACGGCGCGTACCCGCTCGACCTCACCCTTAATGACGAGGTAGCCACGCTCCGCACCCTCATCAACGCCCACGCCCGCATGACCCGCAGCCGGACGCGCCTGCTCAACCAGCTTGACCAGCTAGGCCATTCCCTCTGGCCCGCGCTGGCGCAATCCAAAAACATCTGGCTGCGCGCCGTCAGCGCCGACGCCATCACCCCCGCCGAAGTTCGCGCCCTGGCCGCCCGCGACAACCTCAAAAGTGTTCCAGGATACGAGACCCCCGCCGCCCGCGCCGCCCTGCGCAAACTGGCCGCCGCGCTGCCCGAAGACCTACCCGCCAGCCCCCGCACGCGCGCAAGCATCGCCGACCTACACAACGAAGTGCTCACCATCACCGCGCAAATCGCCAGCAACGCCGCCGCCATCACCAGCGCCGTCCAGCGCCCGCCCTTCGCGGACATCACCGCCCGTTGGACAACCATGCCCTACGCTATACCAGAGCAAGGCGAGCTCCCCGGCAATCTTATCACCATCGCCACCCTCCACGTAGCCACAAAAGGCCGCGCCGAAACATTCTCGCGCGACGAGTTCAAAGCCGCCATCGGCGCGCACCCCAAGACACGGCAGAGCGGAGACCGCATCACCCGCGACCGCGTGAAGAAAGGCTACCGCCCCGCCATGGTCGCCACGCGCATGTGGACGATGACCCTCATCAGCCCGCGCGTCCAGGAAAACCCCGTGCGCACCTACTACAACGCCCTGACCACGCCCTATCGGATGCAGGCTGCCGTCGGCAAACTGGCCAAGCTACTGCACGCCGTCGCCCGCGACCCCGCCGGTTACCGTGTACAATAAAAACATCTGTTCGACCACGAACCGGAGGGAACCATGCCCCGTCGTCGCGCACCCAACCGCGACCCGCACAACACACGCAACCGTGTGTTCGACTTCATCTGCACCTTCAAAGCAGCCCACGACGGCAACTCGCCGAGCATCCGCGACATCGCGCACACCTGCCACCTGGCGAAAAGCACCGTAGACTACCATCTACGTCTGCTGGAACTGGAAGGGCGTATCAACTGGAACATCCATCAGCGCCGCGCCATCGAAGTCATCGGAGCCGTCTGGCTGCCCCCTGACCACCCACTGATCACCGTCGCCAGGTAGCACCCCGTGCCGCTCGCTCGCGCGCTTCGCGCCCGTCGCTCGCTGCGCCTCGGTCGGGGACGTAAAACCGCGCGCCTCGCCGCTATTCGCGCCGTCGGCGCGCGTTGCCGCGCCTGCGGCGCGCCGTCGGCGCTACGGACGGCCCCCAGGCTTCTGGCGCGCCGAAAGAACCGGCGCGCCGACGGCGCGCCAGTGAAACTCCTGGGGGCGTCCTCCGCGCCGCCAAGAACACGTCGGGGACGCCTCACCGTTCCCTGCCGCGCTCTGCGCGGCGGCCCGTCGCTGACGCTCGCGCCGCCGCCCGCCGCGCTCCGACGTGCACGACTGTGGCAGACCCCCGACCGCTCGCCGCCCCCGCCCGCGCCAGACTCCCCGACCGCTGCCCAGAACCAGA
>CAYNHD010000363.1:0-4145 GCA_964396775.1 uncultured Thermoflexus sp.
GCCAATCCGGAGCGCGGCCTGGATTACCCGCACCACCACCCGCGCTTCGACTTCGACGAAGCGGCCATTCCGCTGGCCGTCGAATTGCTGGCGGCGGCGGTCGCCTCCTATGTCCTGCCCGGCGTGCAGCCGGATCGCGCGAAGTGAGGATGGGGGCGTGCCGCAGCTTAACGTCTTTCGCTGGCAGCCGGGTCGTGGGTGGCTCGTCCTTTCGGGCGGCGGGCCGCCAGAGTCTGACGACGTGCAGAGCGTGGAAGCGCGCCTGCTGGCCCGCACCGTCTCGCAAGGGCCGCTGGTCTACGTGTGGGCGGCGGGCGACCTGGACAGCGCCGACCGCCACATGGACTCCCTGCGCGAGTTGGGCGCGCGCACGGGCTACCTGGCAGACATTCTGAGCGAGCCTGACGAAGAGATTTACGCCCAGATCAGCGAGGCAGGCGTGATTATCATCGGCGACGGCCCGCAGCAGGACGCGCTCCACGACGCGCTGAGCGGCGTCGTGCTGGAAGCCATCCGTTCGGCCTTCAGCCGGGGGGCAACGATCTATGCCGTCGGGCTGAGCGCAGAGCAGTTCGGCGCGCACCGCGTCAGTGAGCGCGATCTTGTGCCCGGTATCCAGTGGCTGGAGCGGGCGATTGTCGTCTCCGGCTACACGCCCGACATGGCCGTGGGGCTGCGCCAGGTCGTCCGCCAGACGCCGCACAGCTTCGGCCTGGGCATCGGTCAGGGGGCGGCGGTGGCGCTCGGCCCGCTCGGTGAGGTCGAAGTGTGGGGCAGCGCGGCGGTGACGGTGGCGCTGGGGCAGGACTACACGGCGGACGCATCCGGTTGAGGAGGGACAGACATGCCCGCGACAGTCTTGATCGGCGCGCAATGGGGCGACGAAGGCAAGGGCCGCATCGCCGACTGGCTGGCCCGCCAGTCCGACGTGGTGGCGCGCTATGCGGGCGGCGACAACGCCGGGCATACGGTTATGGTCGGCGAGCGCGAGTTCAAGCTGCACCTGGTGCCTTCGGGCGTGGTGCACCCCGGCCTGCGCTGTATCCTGGGCAGCGGCATGGTTGTCAACCCGCTGCGCCTGGTCGAGGAACTGGACATGCTCGCCGGGCAAGGCGTGGACATCGCGCCGGCGCGCATTCACCTGAGCGCGCGCGCCCACCTGATCACGCCCGGTCACCTGGCGCTGGACGGCGCGGCTGAGCGCGCGCGCGGGGCCACGTCCATCGGCACGACGCGGCGCGGCATCGGCCCCGCGTACATGGACAAGGCGGCCCGTACTGGCCTGCTGGCCGGGGAGATGCGCGATCCCGTCCCCTTCGCGGCGAAGGTGAAGGCCGCGCTGGAGCGGGCCAACGCTATCCTCAGCGGGCAATATGGGCTGGAGCCGGTTGACGCCGAGGGCCTGGTCCAGGCGTGCGGCGAAGCGGCGGCGCGCCTGGCTCCCTACGTGACCGACACCACGACGCTCCTGCACGACCTGCTGGACGCGGGCCAGCGGTTGCTGTGCGAGGGCGCGCAGGGCACGCTGCTCGACCTGGATCACGGCCATTACCCCTATGTGACCAGTTCCTCGGCCACCGTGGGCGGGGCGCTGACCGGGCTGGGCATCGCGCCGCAGCACATCACGTGCGTGGTGGGCGTCGCCAAAGCCTATTGCACGCGCGTCGGCAACGGCCCCTTTCCGACCGAGCTATTCGACGCCACCGGCGAGCACCTGCGCGCTGCCGGGCACGAGTACGGCACGACGACCGGGCGTCCGCGTCGCTGCGGCTGGCTGGACGCCGTTGCCCTGCGCTATGCGGCGCGCGTCAACGGCTTCACCGAACTGGTCGTCACCAAGCTCGACGTGCTCAGCGGGCTGGACGCCCTGCAGATCGCGGTCGCCTACGAGCGCGACGGCGAGCGCACGACGGCGCTGCCTGTCTTCACGCCGGACTTTGAGCGTGTCCGTCCCGTCTACGAGACGCTGCCCGGCTGGGCCGAGGACATCTCCGCCGCGCGCCGCTTCGACGACCTGCCGCCCAACGCCCGCCGCTACATCCGGCGCATCGAAGAACTGAGCGGCGTGCCCGTCTCACTGGTCAGTGTGGGGCCGGAGCGCGAGCAAGCCGTCCGGCTGGTGGATTAGGGCGATGAGCGAGCCACCGCTGATCCAGCCGCCGCGCCGCGTGGTGTCGCTGGTGCCGAGTCTCACCGAATCCCTCTTTGACCTCGACCTGGGCGACCGGCTGGTGGCGGTCAGCGACTATTGCACGCGCCCCGCCGAGCGCCTGGGCGGGCTGCTGCGCGTCGGCGGCCCGAAGACCCCCGACGTGGCGCGCATCGTCACCTTGCAGCCCGACCTGGTGCTGCTCAATGACGAGGAGAATCGCCGCGAGGATGCCGAGGCCCTGGCCGCAGCCGGCATTCCGCTGTGGGTGACCGGGCCGCGCACGGTGCTGGACGCGATCAGGCTGCTGTGGCAGATCATGGATGTGTTCGATCACCCGTTGATGATCCCCCGCGTGCGCGAGATCGAGCGCGCCTACGACTACACGCTGGCTGCGGCGCGGGCGTCCACGCCGGTGCGGGTCTTCGTCCCCATCTGGCGCGACCCCTGGATGACCTTCAGCGCCGAAACCTACGCCGGCGATATGCTGCGCGTATGCGGCGGGGAGAATGTCTTCGCGCAGGGGGCAGGGGGCAGCGCCGCGCGCTACCCGCAGATCACGTTGGATGGTGTGCTGGCCGCCCAGCCAGAGGTCATTCTGCTGCCGGACGAGCCGTACCCCTTCAGCCAGGACGACGCCGCCGAGCTAGCCAGGCTCGACTTGCCAGCAGCGCGATTCGGGCGTATTTATTCGATTGATGGAAGTCTGCTCATGTGGCACGGCACGCGCGCGGCCTATGCCCTGCGCGACCTGCCGCTGCTGCTGATGGGGGGAGCAAGCCCATGATGATCCGGTCAATCACCCACCACGCGCTCGAAACGCTGTGCGCCCAGGCTTCTGAGGCGATTGTCGCCGTTGATGCGCAGGGGTGCGTCGCTCTGTTCAATCCGGCGGCGGAGGCCGCTCTGGGCCTGCGCGCGGCGGAGGTTGTGGGGCGTCTGCTGAGCGACTACGCCGTGCTGCAACCGCTGGTAGACCGTCTGAGCGAGGCGGACAACAACCAGGGGGCGATCCGCGCCATGCTGCCGCTCGCGTCTGGCGAGCAGGTGCCCGTGCAGGTGATCGCCTTGCTCGATGGGATGCCAGTGGCGGGCGAAGACCTGGTGGAGAACCTGGTGCACGATCTGAAGGTGCCTGCTGCCATGGCCAAGAACTTCATTGATGTGGTTCAGGAAGCGGGCGATCTGAACGCGCAGCAGTTGGATTTCGCCAACCGCGCCCGGCTGAAGATGCTGACCATGGTGGACGCGATCAACGAGGTCATTGACACGTTCTGGATGAATGCCAGCGGGCGGCTGCACCTGCGGCAGACCGATCTGGTGCCTATCATCCGCAAGATCGAGCGCGACGCGGGCGATCTGGCCCGGCTGCGCGGCGTCACAATCGAGCTTGATCTGCCGGCGGAGGGGTGTACCGTCCTGGTTGACTCCACCCGCGTCAGAAACGCGATCAGCAACCTGGTCAACAATGCCATCAAGTACTCGCTCAACGGGGGCACGGTGCGTATTGCGCTGACCCAGGAGCCAGGCTCGATCACCTGCCGGGTCACCGACCAGGGAATCGGCATTGCTGCCGAGGAACTGGAGCGCATTTTCGAGCGGGGCTACCGCGTGCGCAGCAAGGCGACAGAACGCATTGAAGGCACCGGCGCCGGGCTGGCCATCGTCAAGACCATTGTCGAGAAGCACGGCGGGAAGGTCTTCGTCAGCAGCACGCCCGGTGAGGGCAGTGTCTTCGGCTTCACCCTGTCCACCGTGTAGAATCGCGCAGGGGCATATCGCATATGCCTCCGCCAGACTTCCGAAGTTTTGGAAACTTCGGAGGCCTCGCTCCGCATCGGTGACGACAGTCCCTCTCTCTAGAGCGTGTTATGTACTCTGTGCGCTCGATGCGGCGGGAAGCGCGCAACGCCAGGTGTGACGCATGGACCCCACCCTGTGGTCCCTCCCCGCCGGCGGGGAGGGACGGGCTGCTCCCCTTTCCCTGCTTGCGGGG
>CAYNHD010000364.1:0-4144 GCA_964396775.1 uncultured Thermoflexus sp.
ACGTTGTGGAGAGGGGGCAAGCCGAGCGTCGGGGCGCTGCTCTGCTGCGCCCCCGTAGGGGCGTATGGCCATACGCTTCTGATAACCTTCGCACACACCCCCCCAACGCACCCCTTGACACTTCGTCAGGGCGTGATAATCTGTCCGGGTAACAACCACTTCATGGGGGTGAGTGAATGCCAGTCTACGAGTTTCGCTGCAACGACTGCGGGCGCAAGGTCACGCTGACGTACAGGACGTATGCCGAGTACGACGCGGCGACGCACACCTGCCCGCGCTGCCACAGCACCAACCTGACCCGGCTGATCTCGCGCGTCGCCATCCGGCGCTCGCCCATCGCCCGGCTGATGTCCGATGACACGGATGACAGCGTGTTCGATGACCTCGACGAATCCGATCCGCGCGCGATGGGCCGCTTGCTGCGCGAGATGAGCGAGGAGATGGGCGAGGACATGGGGCCGGAGTTCGAGGAGGTTGTCGGGCGGCTGGAGCGCGGCGATAGCCCGGAGGACATCGAAGCGTCTATGCCCGATCTGGGCGATGATGACCTGGCCGGCGGCCCGGCCCTGGGCGGTATGGACGCGCTGGGGGCCGGGGCTGCGTTGGGCAGCGACGACGAGTAGCGCGGAAGGGTCGGGGGGCGCGCGGCAAGGTGACTTCCGAAGTTTCGGAAACTTCGGAAGTCTTTTTGCAGCGCAGCACCCCACGCCGGTTGCAGAGACCCGGCGCGAGATGGTACAACTACCCCCACTCCCGGCTCCCACTGCGGCCCGGAAAGAGCGTATGTCACCGCGACTCTTGCGCTTCCTGACCATTCTCGGCGTCATCTATGCGTCCATGTTCGGCGGTGTGGTCGAGCAGAACGCGGTGATGCGCATCGCGCACCAGGTCGGCATCACCGCCCTGCTGGCTGGCTGGCTGCTGCTGTTGTGGCGCAAGCGACGCCCCTTCCCGTCCACGCCACTCGATTGGCCGCTGTTGGCGTTGGGCACCGGCTGGACGGTCGCCGCCATCTTCTCCCGCCACCCGCGTCTCAGCCTGGAATACGCCTGGCTGATCTGGATAGTGATCCTCGTCTACTACCTGGTTGTGGACTTGATGCGGCGCGGCTCGCGCTGGCAACGCTGGATCAGCGAGGGGCTGTTCATGGCCGGCGCCCTGTTCGTCATGTTCGCGGCGGCGGAGATGATCATGTGGTACTTTGGCCTGGGCATTCTGCCCCAGTTTGCCCAGGACTGGCCGTCGCTGTTCGGCCTGACCATGCCGCCGGTGCTGCACGAGGCCGCCATGCCCCTCGGTTACAACAACCCGACCGGCGCGTACTGCCTGCTCATCATCCCCCTGGCGCTGGCCGGGGCCGCGACTGTGCCGCAGCGCGACCTGCGCTGGGCGCTGGGCGGGCTGGCGCTGGGGCTGATCGGCGTCGTGCTGGCGACGCATTCGCGGGGGGCGAGCATGGGCCTGGCGGCGTTGATCGGCATGGTGGTGCTGGCCTGGCTGCTGCGCCCGGCGACACGGCAGCGTTTCCCGGCAGTGCTGCGCCCGCTGCTGGCCCCCCGCCTGCTGATCGCGGGGGCGCTCGTGATCGCGGTGATCGGCGCGGCGCTCATTTTCGCCACAGTCATCCGCGCCCGCGACGCCAACAGTATCTCGCGGCTCGATCTTTGGGTGAGCGCCATCGAGATCGTGACCGATGACCCGCTCACAGGGACGGGGCCGCGTATGTTTGGGGGAGAACGGCTGTGGCACCCTCACTGGGTGCGGTCGCACACGTACATGCCCCTGCACCATGCGCATAGCCTGTTCTTTCACTGGCTCGCCGAAGGCGGCGGCGTGGTGTTGGTGCCGACGCTGTGGCTGCTCGACCAGTTGCGCCGAACCTGGTGGCGCGAGTGGCAGAATGGCAGCGTTGTCCGCCGCCGTCGGCTGGAGGGCGCGGCGATTGCCCTGGCCGCCTACGCGACGCACAGCCTGGTGGATACGTTCCTGCAAGTCCAGCTTATCACGCCTGTGCTGATCATCGGCGCGTACATCGTCGCCAGGAACCATTCCCCTGCCACCGAGCCTGTGGCGCAGGGTGCAAAGCTGCGCCGTCTGCGCCTGGTCCGGCTGGTGCTGGCGCTGCTGGCCCTAGCCCAGGTCGCCTTCGTGCCCCTGCATCGCGGGCTGTGGGCGCACCGCCGGGCGCTGGCCCACCTGGACGCTGGCGAGCACGTTCAGGCGCTGGCCGCCGCGCGCCAGGCGCAGGAGTCCGACCCCTGGAACGATCTCTACCGGCTGCAAGAGGCGATCATCCTCGGCGAGCTGGCCGCCACTGCGCCGCAAACGTACCTGGACGACGCCATCGCCGCCTTTGAGGACAGCCTGAAGCGCAGCGCCACCTGGGACCTGGGCTGGCACAACCTGGCGGCGCTCTACGCCCAGGCCGGACGCCTGGAGGAGGCCATCGCCGCCGAGCAGGAGGCGATAGGCTGGAACCAGGTGAACGGCGGCTATTTCCTCAAGCTGGGCGAATACTACACCGCCGCCGCACGCCCCGCCGAGGCGCGCGCCGCGTTCTTCGATGCGCTCGAAGCCGGGCGCTGGCTGGCGTCGTCGCCCTTCTGGACAGACCCGGCCTACCCGGAGCGCGCCGCCATCCTGCGCGGCGCTGTTGCGCACTTCGCCCTCAATGATCCGCAGACGGCGCTGGATATTGCCGTCTATGGCGGCCTGACCGATTCCGCGCTGTACCTGGCGCGGGCGCAACAGGCAACCGGCTCGCTGCCGGACGGCCTGCGCCCGCGCCTCGACGCCCTGTGGCCGAGTGATGATCCCTCCGCGCCCCCTTGCTGGCGCTGCTACGACCCGCTGCTGCGCGCTCCCAACCCCGTCGCCGGATCGTATGCGGCCCAGGCCGAATGGCTGCTGAGCCAGAACGATCCGCCCGGTGAGACGCTGACGGCGGAGAAAGCCGCGCGCGCGGCGATCTTCCTCAGCGAGAACCGCAGCGCCTGGAGCTGGTACGTGCTGGCTCGCGCCGCCGAGCGCGCCGGCGCGGACGCCGCGACAGTCAAGGATCGGCTGGGGCATGGGCTGAACTACCCGCCCGACTTTCGCTCGACCTATGACACGACCGTTTTCACGCTGCACGCCAATCTCGCCGTGTTGCCCCAGGCGCGCACACCGCTCACAAGCTGGCAGTCGTATGAGCCGTGGCTACGCCTGGCCGCGCTACACGAGGGCGAAGGGGACTGGCAGGCCGCGCGCGAGATTTACGAGCGCGTGCTCCACGACGACCCCTATGCCTGGGATGTGCGCGCCCAGTTGGACGGCCTCTCCGTCGCGCACCCGTGAGCAGAGAGACTTCCGAAGTTTTGCGAAAACTTCGGAAGTCTGGTGGGGGCGTATGCGGACCGCCCCTACGTCGCCTCACCCCCCAGCCCCCTCCCCACGTAGTGGAGAGGGGATTTAGGGGTGGGGCTAATACCACACACCACATCACTTGGCCCATCTCAACGATTCTCACCTACCTGTCCGCCCCTGAACGCGGCGAGGTTGGGAGTAAGGGAAAGCACTGCGCGCGAGTGGTGCCCCTTGCTCGCCCACGCACTCCCGCAAAGTTCGAAAGCTGCTATACTAACCGCACGCATCCGATCAGAGGGGGGCGCCAACTGGCCCGCGAAGCCGGTTCCTGCGCCCTGGGCAGGCTATGGCGCGGCAGTTCAGCCTTCGCTTCATCCTGTTCTTGTTCGGCTCCGACCTGGCGATGGTCGTCCTGGCCCTGCTGTTGGCGACGCGCCTGCGCGCGCTGCTGCCGTTCGGCAAGGCAGCCGATCCGTCCTTCTGGACGGTGCCGCTGCCGGTCTACCTGATGGGCATCGTCATCTGGGCGGTGGTATTTGTGGCGCTGGATGTCTATAACCCGCGCCGGCTGGCTCAGCCGGGCCTGGAACTGGTCAAGATCGTCGAGGCGACGCTGTTCGCCTGGCTGATCCTGGCCGGGCTGCTCTACTTCAGCTTCCGCGATGTCTCGCGCCTGGAGTACATCTATTTCCTGGCCCTCTATTTGCCGCTGATCGTCACGCACCGGCTGGTGGTGCGTGGCGCGTTCCGGGCGCGCGGCGGGCAGCGGTACCACACGCGGCGCGTGCTGATCGTGGGC
>CAYNHD010000365.1:0-4137 GCA_964396775.1 uncultured Thermoflexus sp.
GGGCCTCACCCCCTCAATCCCCCTCTCCAGCAGAGCTAGAGAGGGGGACTTTGACCGCTGGTTGGGGCGTTTTCCCCCTCCCTGGCCTGGCCGGGGAGGGGGTCAGGGGGAGGGGCATTCTACCCATACCACGCACACGGGACTTCACCTCGCTCGGTGTCAGGCGAGTCACCGACAACCTTTGCATACAGCCCGGCGTGGAACTCCGCCGCAGAAACGACTATACTTGGCCCCGTCTGAGACCGTTCGCCGGGCCGCACAGTCCGCTTGGGGGACAGTGCGGCAGAGTGAGTGCCTGGATCGCTGGATCGTCATATGATCGCGCTGACCGTCTACTATCTGGCTCTGGTCGGGGGGCTGGCTACCATGCTGGTCGCTGGCCTGGGCTGGATCGCCTGGGGCACCTACTTCGTCGGGATGCCGCTCGGCGCGGTCGCCCTGCGCCTGGGCCAGCGTACCGCACGTCCTGCGCACGACCTGGCCCTGAGCGGCCCGGCCCTGGCCCGCGCCGGGCTGGGCGCATTGCTGGCGGCGACCGTCGTGTTCGGCCTGTTCGCGCTGATGCTCGGCGCGGGTTGGGCGCAGGTGGATAGTCATCAGGTGAGTGCGCGGGCCATCGTCGCGGGGGTGCTGGCTCCGCAGTTCCTCGTCGCCGCCTGGGAAGAACTGGCTTTTCGCGGCGCGATCCAGCCCATCGCCGCGCGCCGTTTCGGCGCAGCGCGCGGCCTGGTCGTCGCGTCCGTCCTGTTTGGTGCGTTCCACCTGCCCAACATCCTCTACCAGGACGTGCCGCCGGAGCTGATCCCGCTCACTGTCTTCGCCCTGACGCTGATGGGTCTCGTCTTTGGCTGGGCATACCAGCGCAGCGGCGGGCTGGCGCTGCCGGTCGCGCTGCACTTCGGCTGGAACAGCGCCTGCTTCGCCATCGAGGAGGTCGCCGCCTATCGCCTGACCGGGCCGGCGACGCTCGTCGGCGCGACCGCCTGGTTCCCGGAATCGGGGCTGCTCGGCGCGGCGGGGCTGGTGGTGCTGGCTGGCGCTGTCTGGCGGCTGACCAGACCGGCGCGCCCTGCGCCCCTGCATCATGGCGAGGGAGCCTATGGCTGAGCAGTCTTCGGCGGCGGCGTTGCTGCGCGCCCAGCGCGACCTCGGCATCGCCCTCAGCGCAGAGACCAACCTCGACCGCGCGCTGGCCCTGGTGGTCGAGACGGCCATCCGGCTGGCTGGCATGGGCTGCGGTGGCATCTACCTGATCGATCCGGGTACGGGCGCGCTGCACCTGCGCTACCACACCGGCCTGCCGGAGGAGTTCATCCGCGCCACAGCGTATCTGCCGCCGGACAGCCACCAGGCTCAACTGGTCCGCCAGGGCCAGCCGATCTACACCCCCTACGAGGAGTTAGGCGTGCCACTGGACGACGTGCGACGCAGCAGCAGCATTGCCTCGCTGGCCGTCCTCCCCATCGCCCACGCCGGGCAGATCATCGCCTGCCTGAACGTCGGCTCACCCCGCCCGGAGCCATTCCCGACGGAGATTCGCCACGCGCTGGAAGCGCTCGCGGCGCAGACGGGCAGCGCCATCGCCCGCATCCGCGCCGAAGACGCCTTGCGCCTCAGCGAGAGCGCCGCCCGCGCGCTGCTCGAAGGGGTTTCGCGCGCCACAAGCCGGTTGCTGGCCATCCACGACCTGGACGCGGCGATCAACGAGGCGCTGGCCCTGGTAGGCGAGTCTATCGAGGTCTCGCGCGTGTTCATCTTCAGGACGCACCCTCACCCGTTCTCGGGTGAGATGGCAGCCAGCCTCGCTTACGAATGGGATCGGGCTGGGCTGGATTCTGGTTTGGGGTTACCTGAGTACCAGAACCTGAGCTTCTGCGCCCTGGGCATTGAGAGCATCTACGAGCGGTTGAGCGCCGGCGATATCCTAGATGGCAGCGATCCGGCTTTGCGTGGGGAACAGGCTAACCTCCCCGTCTCCGGCCCGATCCCGTCTTTCCTGGTGGTACCCATCTTCGCGCAGGAAGAATACTGGGGATCCATCGGCTTCGAGCATAGTGACCCTGCCTGGCAGTGGCCGGAAGAGCACCGCAGCGCGCTCAGAACGCTGGCCAACAGCCTGGGCGCGGCCATCGCCCGCCACCAGGCCGAGGTGCGGCTGCGCCAGGAGCGTGACTTCGCCGAACTGCTGCGCGACACGGCCCTGGCCCTCACCTCCACGCTGGAACTGGACGACGTGCTGGCGCGGTTGCTCGACCAGGTGGGGCGGGTTATCCCCTACGAAGCCGCCAGTGTCTTCCTGATCGAAGGTGACGCCGCGCGTCTGGTGCGCCGCCAGGCCACCGACCCCGCCCGGCGCGATCCATTAACGGGCGAGAAGCGCATGGCGCTGGCGGACTTCCCCTTGCTGCGGCAGGTGGTCTACCACCAGGAGCCGTGCGTCATCGCCGACGTGCGCCAACACCCGGACTGGCGCTTTGTCCCCGGCACCGACTACATCCGCTCGTGGCTGGCCGTGCCGGTTGTCAACCGGGGACAAGTCCTGGGGCTGTTCGCGTTGGATTCGACGCAGCCCGATTTCTACGGGCCGGAGCACGTGCGCCTGATCAGCCCCATCGCCACGCAGGCGGGGATCGCCCTGGCCAACGCCCGCCTCTTCGCCGACGTTCAGGGTCTGGAACAGATCAAGTCGCAGATGATCCGCCTTGCCTCGCACGACCTGCGCAGTCCGCTCACGCGCGTCACCCTGCTGGTCGAGCGACTGCTCGCCCGCCCTGGCGCGACGACCGACCCGCGAGATGCCAGAGACCTGCTGCGCATTCGCGAAGCTGCCCAGAGCATGGAGCACCTGGTTGACCAAATCCTCTCCCTAGAGAGGATCGAGGCGCGCCGCCATACCCTGGAGACAGTGGACTGGTGCAGCCTGACCCGGCAGGCGATAGACGCGCTGCGCGCTGAACTTGAGGCGAAAGCTCAGCGGTTGACGCTGGCCTGCCCGGACGATCTGCCAGCCGTCCAGGGCGACCCGGCCCAGTTGTACCACGCGGCCTACAACCTGCTGCACAACGCCATCAAGTACACGCCGCAGGGCGGTAGCATCGAGGTACGCGCCCGGCTGCAACGTTTCGGCGGGCAGCCGGCACTGGTCTTCGAGGTCGAGGATAACGGCATCGGTATTCCGGCAGAGCAACAGCGCGGCCTGTTCGGGCCGTTCTTCCGCGCCGCCAACGTCGGGACGGTGCAAGCGTCGGGGGTTGGGCTGGGCCTAACGGTCGTCAAGGCCGCCGTCGAGCATCACGGCGGGCGCGTATACTTTGAGAGCGCGCCCGGCAAAGGCAGCCTGTTCGGATTCTGGGTGCCAGTCAGGGAATGAGTCGCGCCCCGGCGAGCGTCAGCCAGCGCCCTGAGCGAGCAGCACATCGAGCGTGTCGAAAGCGTGGCGCAGGTGGGGGATGACAATCGAGCCGCCGACGATCAACCCCACATTGAAGACCTCAGCCAACTCGGCCTCGGTCGCACCCAGATTCACGCACTGGATCAGGTGGTAGTCCACACAGGCGTCGCAGCGCAGCACCAGCGACGCCACCAACCCCAGCATCTCCTTCGTCTTGGCATCCAGCGCCCCGTCCCGGTACGCGGCCTCGTCCAGGTTGAAGAAACGCCGGATGCCCAGGTGATCGGTTGCCAGGATGCGCGCGTTCTGGCGCTGGCGCTCGGCGACGAAGTGCTCCAGACGCTTGCGAATTTCCTCGCTCATGGCTCGCTCCGCTGCTCACCCGCCGGCGACATACGGGAAGATGGCCACCTGATCGCCCGCACGGAGCAGCGCATCCGGCTCGGCGTGCGTCTGGTTGACGGCGAAATGCCACGACGCCTGGTAGCCGTCCAGCGCAGGATAGCGCGCCACCAACTGCGCGATCAGGTCGCTGAGGCGTGCGCCGGGCGGCACCGCCAACTCGCATTGCGCTTCGCCCGTCACGTCGCGCAGGCTGGCAAAGAAGCGCACGGTCACGGTCATCATGAGTCTCCTCCTGGTCGTTCGGCGCGCACCCTGCGCTGGCGCGCCGCGACCACGGCCTTCAACAGGCCGCAGCCGGCCTGAATGTCAATCCCGCGCCGCACGCGCACCGTGCTGCCCAC
>CAYNHD010000366.1:0-3024 GCA_964396775.1 uncultured Thermoflexus sp.
ACCAACATCTTCCCCAGCCTGACCGTGCTGGAGAACGTGCGCCTGGCGGCGCAGGCGCTCGGCAAGGACAGCTTCAAGTTCTGGTGGCACTTCCGCCGCTTTTCGCAGTACACCGAGACGGCGCTGACGGCCATCGCCCAGGTGGGCCTCAGCGACAAGCTGGGCGTCCCCGCCGCCGTGCTGCCGCATGGCGACCAGCGCAAGCTGGAACTGGCCATCCTGCTCGCCTCCGATGCCGAGCTGCTGCTGCTCGACGAGCCAACCGCGGGCATGGCCGCCGAGCAGGTGCCGCCGCTGATGGAGACGATCCGCGCCATCCAGCGCAGCACCGGCAAGACGATCATGCTCGTCGAGCACAACATGAACGTGGTCATGACCAGCTCTGACCGCATCACGGTCATGCACCTGGGCGCGGTGCTGGCCGAGGGCACGCCCGCCGAGATCACCCGCAACGAGACCGTGCAGCAGGCGTATCTGGGCGAACTCTACGGCGACTTCGCCGGCATCATCGGGGGAGGGAGCACATGAGCGCCGCCCCAGACAACATTCTGGAAGTAGAGAACATCCACACCTTCATCGGCGAGTTTCACATCCTGGAAGGCGTGTCGGTGAGCGTGCCGCGCGGCAGCATTACCGTGCTGCTGGGGCGCAACGGCGCGGGCAAGACGACCACCCTGCGCAGCATCATCGGCCTGACGCCCCCGCGCAGCGGCGAGATTCGCTTCAACGGCCAGCCGCTGCGGGGCAAGCGCCCGCACACCATCGCCCAGATGGGCATCGGCTACGTGCCGGAGAAGCGCATCATCTTCCGCGACCTGACTGTTGCCCAGAACCTGCAGATCGCCGAGCGCAAGAAGGGCGACCTGGCGGGCAAGGCCGACTTCATCTTCGGCCTGTTCCCCGACCTCAAGCGGCTCTACCACCTGCCGGGCGGCCACCTTTCTGGCGGGCAGCAGCAAATGCTGGCCGTGGCCCGCGCCCTGGTCGCCGACAACGACCTGTTGCTCATTGACGAGCCGAGCGAAGGGCTGGCCCCGGTGATCATCGAGCAGATGATGGGGGCCATCCGCCAGCTTTCGGCGCGGACGACCGTGCTGCTCGTCGAGCAGAACTTCCAGGTCGCCAGCCATCTGGCCGAGCGGTATGTGATCATCGAGGAGGGCGTCTCGGTGCACGCCGGGCTGATGGCCGATCTGGTGAACGATCCGGAGCTAATCAAGACCACCCTGGGCGTGGCGTAGGAGCGGAGGGACTGATGCACAGCTATTTTGCTCACCTGTCGCCCCAGCACCGCCGCTCGTGGCTGCTCGTGGTGGCCTACGTGGCCGCACTGCTGGCCATCAGCCTGGCCGACTTCGGGGCCAACACCGCCGGACAGACGATGTTCCGCGGCGTGCTGCTGGGCATGTTGATCTTCCTGGTGGCGTCGGGGCTGTCGCTGATCTTCGGGCTGCTGGACGTGCTGAACTTCGCCCAGGGCGCGTTCCTGCTCATCGGCGCTTACGTGGGCTACGATGTCTACCTGCGCGTGGACGGCAGCGCCGATGTGCGCTTCCTGGCGGCCATCGCCAGCGGCGTGGCCTTCGTCGCCCTGATCGGCGCGATCATGGAGATGGGGCTGATTCGCCCGCTTTATGAGCGGCCCGTCTTCCAGTTGGTGCTCACCTTCGGGCTGGGGGCCATCTTCCTCGACCTGGTCGAGCGCTACTACGGGGCCGACCCCAAGCAGCCGCTCGCCCCGCCGACTCTGCTCAACGACAACTTCTCGCTGTTCGGCCAGAGCCTGAGCTACTACCGGCTCTTCATCATCATCCTGGGCATCGTGATGATGATCGGCGTCTTTCTGCTGCTCAACCGCACGCGCATCGGCATCATCATCCGCGCCGGCGTGCAAGACCCGGAGATGGTGCAGGCGTTGGGCATCAACGTGCGGCGGGTGTTCACGCTGGTCTTTGTGTTGGGCGCGGGATTGGCGGCGCTGGGCGGCATCGCCCTGGTGCCCTACCAGGGCGCGACGCTGGGCATGGGCAACCAGTTCCTGATCCTGGCCATTGTGGTCATCGTCATCGGCGGGATGGGCAGCTTTGAGGGCACGGCCATCGCCAGCATCGTCGTCGGGCTGACGCGGGCCGTCGCTGAGCAGCTTTCGCTGGCCCATTTCAACGCGCCAGTGTTGGCCGAGACCTCGGTGCTGCTGTTGATGATCGTCGTGCTGCTCGTGCAGCCGAACGGCCTGTTCGGCAGGGGGGACTGATGGTCGAGCGATTCGTCTTCGCGCGCATCCAGCGCATCCCGGACTCCACCCTGCGCAGCCTGGCCGACCGGCTCGCCCGGCTGGTGCTGGACAACTGGTTCTTCGCCCTGGCCTTCGTGTTGCTGTGGCGCTTCCCGTACATCGTGGCCGATCTGAGCGGTTCGCAGGTGAAGCCAAGCCGCCCGACCGGTGACTCCGCCTTCTGGCAGAGCGAGATGGCCCGCGCCCTGGCGCTGGCCTGCCTGGCCATGAGCTACAACCTGCTCTTCGGCTTCAGCGGGATCATCTCCTTTGGCCACGCGCTGT
The DNA here is from genome assembly GCA_964396775.1 of uncultured Thermoflexus sp. GTDB lineage: Bacteria > Chloroflexota > Anaerolineae > Aggregatilineales > Aggregatilineaceae > UBA2029. The sequence goes on from CAYNHD010000366.1 coordinate 2,561, forward strand.
ACTTCGGCGCGGGCGGCTATATCACCTTCATCCTGATGGGCCACTACGACGCGGGCTTGCAGCACAAGGCGCTGGTCGTCGTGCTGCTGGTGACGCTGGGGCTGGCGCTGTTCAGCCGGCTGCGGGCGCGGGCGCTGGTCGTGGTGACGCTGATCGGCGTGCTGCTGGTCTTGCTGCTGCTGCCCGCCGAGGGAGCGATCTCCTTCTGGCAGGCGGCGGCGGTCGCCCTGCTGCTGAGCATCGTCGTCAGCCTGACCTCCGGCGTGGTGACGCTGCGCGTGCGCGGCATCTACTTCGCCATGTTCACCCTGGCCCTGGCCGAGGTCTTCTGGGTGCTGGCCAAGAGCGGCACCTTCCGCAGCTACACCGGCGCAGAGGACGGGCTGGCCTTCCGCAGCTTGCTACCGGAGGCGCTCAACGTCACGCCGACCGCCGACGGCAGCCGCCTGACCATGTACCGCTGG
>CAYNHD010000366.1:3034-4133 GCA_964396775.1 uncultured Thermoflexus sp.
CTGGACGGTCATCTTCTTCGCCGTCATCTTCCTGGCCATCCGCCGCTACATGAGTTCTCCGGTGGGGCGGGTGATGCTGGCGATCCGCGACAACGAGGAGCGCGCCCAGACCATCGGCTACCACACCCTGTTCTACAAGGTGCTGACGATGGTCTTCGCCGGCGCGGTCGCCACGCTGAGCGGGCTGCTGTTCGTGATCTGGGCGACGGACAAGATCGTGCACCCCGACACGCTGAGCCTGACCTACACGGTGGACCCGCTGCTCAACACGCTGATCGGCGGGGTGGGCACGCTGACCGGCCCAGTGATCGCCACGCTGGGCCTGCACCTGGGCGAGACGTACCTGCGCAACGAGACCTTCACCCTGGGCACGCGGGTGTTCGGCCTGCTGGCCGTCTGGCAACTGATCGCCCTGGCCGTCGCCGGTGCGCTGGTGTGGGTGTTCCGCCGCTCGCTGACGAGGCTGGGGCAGCGCCTGGTCAGCGCCGAGCCGCGCACGCCGCGCTACGGGCGGCTGATGCTCGCCTATCGCGCCGGCGTGTTCGTCGTGTTGGCCGCCGCCCTGCTGTGGATCGGGAGCCAACTACGCGGCGAAACAGAGGCGGTCTACAACGTCGCTGACCTGTGGGACCTGTTCCTGGGCGCGCTGTTCGTGGTCGTGGTGATGGTCCTGCCACACGGCATCGTCGGCACGTGGAACCGGCTATGGGCGACGCGCCGCCTGCGCCAGCTTGAGCGGCAGATGCGCAAAGAGCGCGAGTCAGTAGGCACGCGCAAGACCTGACAGGGAGGGGCGCTGCTCTGCTGCGCTCGGCTTGCTGCCCCTACAAGACTTCCGAAGTCTCGCAGACTTCCGAAGTCTGAGCCGGAGCGCCGCGCCGATCCGTGTCCGCCTCCACCGCTTGACCGTCCCCTAGCTCGGCGACGATCATCCCGGCCAGGATCAGCCCGCAGCCGACCAGTTCCTTCATGCCAAGCACCTCACTGGCCCACCACCAGCCGAAGAAAGCGGCGAAGACCGGCTCCAGGCTGAAGAGCAGGGCCGTGTGCGTCGGCGTGGTGAAACGCTGCGCGTAGACCTGCAGGCTGAAGACCAGTG
>CAYNHD010000367.1:0-4121 GCA_964396775.1 uncultured Thermoflexus sp.
CCCCCGGCCCCTTTCCCCGCAAGCAGGGAAAGGGGAGAAAGCCGTCCCTTCCCGCTGGCGGGGAGGGACTACAGGGTGGGGTCAGAGCGCTACCCATGCGCCGTGCCTTGCACCCTACGCCGGGCGTGCGGAGTTCATAACACGCTCTAGTGACATGCGCCCACTGCTGTCTCCGCGTTGGTGGAACGCCGGTTCCGTGCTAGAATGAGAACGGGAGAACGTATGAGCCAAGCTGCCAGGAAAGCGAATCCCGTCGCCGGGCACCGGCGCGCCGTGCGCCTGAAGATCGTCGGCCCGGTCGTGCTGGCGTTGCTCGCCCTGGTGGGTGTGTGCGGCGCGCTTGTCCTGGCGGTGATTGGCGGAGCGTTGGAGAGCAAGCAGATCACCATCGTCATGGGCATCGTGGCGACGGCTTTCCTGGCTCTGCCGATGGCGATCCTGTGCCTGGTGCCGTATGTCATGCTGGCGGCGCTGGCCGCGCTAAGCGGGCGCGGGTACGCGGGGGCGCGCGGCCCGTTGCGCTCGGCCCGCCGCACGACGGAGCGCCTGGCACAGACCACCGCTGGGGTGGCACCCAGGCTCGCCCGCCCGCTGATTGCGGTGAACGTGCGCCTGACGCGCTGGGAGCACACGCTGCGCGGCCAGCCGAGTCCGGCACTGCCTGTCGAAAGGAAGACATCCCATGAGTGAGAGGATCAAGAACCTCGAAGGCCAGGGTGCCAGCGCGCTCAAGCTGGCGGAAGAACAAATCAGCGACCTGATCAAGACGCTCGAAGAGCAGGATACCCAGGTGTGGGCCTACCTGATCGGCGGGATTGTTGCGTTGATTGTGGGCCTCATCGCCGCCTACCTCGTCACCCAGTCCGCGCGGGAGCGGCGCAAGAGCCGCCTGGAGCGCATCAAGGAGTCGCTGCGCGGAGGGATCGTGCGATGACCTCTGAGGCGCACGCCGATCTCACCGCCAAGAGCGACACTGCCTGGAAGTTGCGTGTCTACCTGTTCGGTGGGCTGGTGGGGCTGGCAGTCGGCCTGCTCGCCGCCTATTTCTACGCCCGCGTCTCCGAGGAAAACGGCTACGCGCAGCCCAACCGCATCAAGACGATGGACGCGCTGAAGCTGGCTGTCTCGCTGCTATCGGTCGTCCGCCAGATCACCGATCTGGGGGCTAAACGCGGTGACTGAAGGCCATCGCCCACCCACCAGAACCATGCGGGGGGCGCGCAACGCGCCCCCCGCGCTGTGACCGCCCCGACCAGCCCGCAACCTCCCCCTCCACACCATGATGCGCCTCACCCGCCCCGTCCAGCGCAAGGCACTCGCCCACCTGCTGCGGGTCAGCGGCCTGCTGTTCGTCGTGGGCGCGCTGGCGACGCTGCGCCCTGCCCCGCCGCGTGTGGTGATGGGGCCGCCACACACCGTCCAGACGGTCAACCCGACGGTCTGCGTGCACACCCGCCTGACCGACGAAGTGGAAGAGTGGAAGATTCAGCGCACGCTGCAAATGGTGCGCGAGATGGGCGCGGCGACCATCGTTGAGTTCTTCCCCTGGCCCTACGCCGAGCGCGAGCGCGGCAGCTATGACTGGGCGCACGCCGACCGCATCATCCAGCACGCCGAGAACCAGGGCCTGACCGTCATCGCCCGGCTGGGGCTGGTGCCCGCCTGGGCGCGCCCGCCCGTGCACGAAAAAGTGACCACGCTCACCTATCTGCCTGCCGATCACTTCGACGACTTCGCCCGCTATGTCGGCGCGTTCGTGGCGCGCTACGGCGACCGGATTGGCGGCGTGATCATCTGGAACGAGCCGAACCTGAGCTACGAGTGGGGCGACCGCAGCCCCGACCCCGCCGCCTACACGGAACTGCTGCGCCTGTCGTACCAGGCTGCGCACGCCGTCAACCCAAACATCGTCGTCCTCGGCGGGGCGTTGGCCCCCACCAACGAGCCGGAGGGCAGCGGCAGCGGCATGAACGAAGTGCGCTTCCTGGAGCGCATGTACGAGGCGGGCGCTGCCCCTTACTTCGACGCGCTGGCCGCGCACACCTACGGCTTCACCCACGCCCCGGCAGACCCGCCGGACCCGCAGACCATCAACTTCCGGCGCGTCGAGCTGCTGCGCGCGGTGATGGTGCGCTACGGGGACGGAGCCAAGCCCATCACCATCACCGAGAGCGGCTGGAGCGACGACCCGCGCTGGACGCGCGCCGTGCGCCCCGGCCAGCGCATCGCCTACACGCTGGCGGCGCTGGACATGGCCACCGCCTGGCCCTGGGCCGATCACCTGTGCCTGTGGCAGTTCCGCCAGCCGTCGGACTTCCACAACCGCCGCGACGCCTACTACGCGCTGGTGTCGTCGGATTTCTTCGCCAAGCCGATCTACGAGGCGGTTCAGGCTTACGCGCGCGGCTGGGAGAACCCCTACGCCCCATGAGCCACTGGATAGCCCGCGCCCCCTCCCTGCTCCGCGACTGTCGCCGCCGGGCGCGCCGGCACCCCCGTCTGGCATTGGCGGCACTGCTGGTGATCGCCGCCGCACTCGCCGCCTGGCGGCTGACGCAGCCCGGCGCGCCCTTCGGCCCGCAGGACAGCACCTGGCGGCGCGTGCAGATCAACGGCGATCTCTACGTCGGCCTGGACCCCAGCTATCCCCCTTTCGCTGAGTGGACGCCGGAGCAGATCGTCGGCATCGAGGCCGACCTGGCGCGGGAGATCGGGCGGCGGCTGGGCGTCGAGACGCACATCCTGATCATGGGCTACGACAGCCTGTACGACGCGCTCTATACGGGCAATGTGGACATGCTGATCGCCGGGCTGCACCCCGATTCCACGCTCACCCACTGGGTGTACTACTCGCAGCCGTATTTCGACGCCGGGCAGGTGCTCGTCTCGCCGCGCGAGGAGCCAGTCAGCGACATGCGCGCACTGGACGGGAAGAGCGTCGCGGTGGAGGTGGCTTCGTCCGGCGACGCAGCAGCCCGCCGCTGGGCGCGCCGCCTGCGCGCGCTGACCATCGAACGCCATTTGCTGCCGCAGGACGCCATGCGCGCGGTTGAGGAGGGCCAGGCCGCCGCCGCGCTGGTGGATACGGTCAGCGCACGGCTGTACCTGCCCGCCCATCCCCGTCTGGTCATGGCCGCCGAGACAACCGTCGCCGAGCCGTACGTCATCGCCATGCGCCGGGGCGACTTCCGCCTGACCGCGCACGTGGAGCGGGCGTTGAAGGCGATCAAGGCCGACGGGGCACTGGATGAGATCATCGCGCACTGGTTATCCAGTTAGCCGAACACTCCAGATCAAAGGCAAAGGGCCACCGCAGAGGCGCAGAGAACGCAGAGGAAAGGAAAACAAAAATGATCCTGGTGCTTCTCTGCGCCCTCTGTGCCTCTGCGGTTCGGTTTATCCCTGTGGTCTAGACCACTTCGCCCCGAATCGGTAGTGTCCGCCGGGTAGCGGCTCAAGAAGGGAGAATCCGATGCACATCCGCAACGCAGGCAACGTCCCGGCGCTGGCAAGTCCGCACGGGGAGATCGTCTACGAGCTGGCGGGGCCAGCGGCGGGCGGGACGGCAGCGCACAGCGTCGCCCAGATACGCATTCCGCCGGGCAAGGCGTCGCGCCGCCATTATCATCCGGTCGCCGAAGAGAGCTATGTCATCCTGGAGGGCATCGCGGGCATCGAGGTTGACGGCGAGAGCGCAACCCTGCGCCCCGGCGATGCCGTGGCCATCCCGCCGACCGCTGTGCATCACATTTGGAACGCGGGCGAGGCGGATTTGCTGTTTGTGGCGGTGTGCGTCCCGGCCTGGACGCCGGATAACAGCGTCTACCTGGACTGAAGGGGGGTGCGTGCAAAGGTTGTCGGTGACTCGCCTGACGCCGAGCGGGGTGAGGTCCCGTAGGGGCATATTGCCACATACCTCCCCAGACTTCCGAAGTTTCCGAAAACTTCGGAAGTCTCTTCCTGCGCAGCCCCCTCCCCCTGGTCCCCTCCCCGGCCAAGCCAGGGAGGGGGAAAGCACCGCGCCGGCGGTCAAGGCCCCCCTCTCTAGAGCGTGTTATGCACTTTCACCCCTATCCCCCAGCCCCTTTCCCCGCAAGCAGGGAAAGGGGAGCGATTTGCCC
>CAYNHD010000368.1:0-4115 GCA_964396775.1 uncultured Thermoflexus sp.
GGATAGGGGTCAATCAGGCCAAACCGCGCGCCTATTTCCGCCCTGATGTACTAGTACACCCCTGCGACAGCGCGGCGGAGCCACACCTCCGCCGCGCCGATGCTCAGGCGGGGGCCAGACCGCCCTGAAGCTGCGAGGTGTACAGGTCGTAATAGTGGCCGCGCGCGGTCAGCAGTTCCTCGTGCGTGCCGCGCTCGATGATCTGCCCGTGATCCATGACGATCACCTGGTCGGCGCGCACAATCGTGCTCAGGCGGTGGGCGATGACGAAGGCGGTGCGCCCCTCCAGCAGCTTACCGAGCGCGGCTTGCATCTGTAGCTCGGTCACGGTGTCCACGCTGCTGGTGGCTTCGTCCAGGATGATGATCGCCGGGTCGGCGAGCAGGGCGCGAGTGAACGAGATGAGCTGGCGCTGCCCGGTGCTCAGGCGCGAGCCGCCTTCCTCCACATCGGTGTCGTAGCCCTTAGGCAGTGCGGCGATGAAGTCGTGCGCGCCGGTTGCGCGGGCCGCCGCTTCGATCTCCTCGTCGGTGGCGTCCAGCCGCCCGTAGCGCAGATTCTCCTTGATCGTCGTGGCGAAAAGGCCCGTGTCCTGTGGGACCCAGGCCATCTGGTCGCGCAAAGACTTCATGGTGACCTGGGCGATGTTGTGGCCGTCGAATAGAATCTGGCCGCTCTGCGCCTCGTAGAAGCGCCCCAGCAGGCGCACAAGCGTGCTCTTGCCCGCGCCCGTATGCCCGACCAGGGCGACGGTCTGGCCGGGCTGCACCGTCAGGCTGATGTCGTGGAGGATGTCTGCTTCCTCGTCCCCGGTGTCCTCGGCGTCCCCTCCCGCCGGGGACGCGCCATTGCCTCCCTTGACCGCGCTGGTTGGGGGCGGCGCGTCAGTCAGCACCCGCTCCGGCCTGGTGTAGTGGAAGCTGACCCCGCGAAACTCGACCCAGCCCTGGATGCGCGGCAGATCGCGCGCGCCGGGCGCGTCGGTGATCTCCGGCTGCGTGTCCAGCACATTCAGGATGCGCTCGCCGGCGGCGGCAGCCTCCTGGAACTGGTCGAGACGCATGGCCAGGTCGCGGATGGGGTCGAAGAACATGTTGAGGTAGAGCAGGAAGGCAACCAGCGTCCCGGCGGACATCTCGCCATCCAGGACGCGCACGCCCCCAAAGCCGAGGACAATGGCCACGCCGATCTGGGAGATGAGGTCAATGCCCGGCATGAAGATGGAGGCCAGCCTGTCGGCGCTGAGGGCGGCGTTGAGTTCGGTGGTGGAGACTTCGCGGAAACGCTGTTCTTCGCGGTACTCGCGGACAAACGCCTGGACGATGCGCATCCCGGCCAGGCTCTCCTGCAGCGTGGCCGAGACGACGCCCACCGCCTCGCGCACGGCACGGTAGCGCCGGTTGGCGTTGCGCCGCCACCAGACGGTCAGCCCCATCATAGCTGGCAGGATGGTAAAGGTGAGCAGGGCAAGCTGCCAGTCCAGCACCAGCAACACCGCGATGATGCCCACCAGGGTGAAGGAACTGCTGATCGTGTTGACGACGGCCCAGGTGATGAAGTTTTGCAGCGAGTTGCTGTCTTCGGTGACGCGGGCCATCAGGTCGCCGATGCGGTTGTGGTCGAAGTAGCTCAGGTTCAGGTCGAGATACTTATAGAAAAGGCCCTGGCGCACGTTCATGATGGCGTGCTGGCCGATCCAGACCATGTTGTACATCTGGACGCGCAGGCCAACTGCCTGGACGATGAGCACGGCGAGAAACGCGACGCTGAACCCGATCAGCGCCGATTCGTCGCGCTCCCCCAGCCCGCGATTGATCGCCTGGCGCACCAGGGCGGGCGCACCCAGCGCGCTGGTGGATGTAACCAGCATCAGCCCCAGGACGAGCAGCACGCGGCGGCGGTACGGGCGCGCGAAGCCGAGCAACCGGGTGAGCGTTTCCAGAATGGGCCGTTCGAGCCTGGGCCTGGCGTCGTCCATCAGGTCTCCTCCCGGCGCGAACTGCGTTTGGACGCGGAGGCAAACTCGGCTCGAATCTGGCTGTCCGCCGAGCGATCCTCCACAGGGGGCGGCGGCTCGCCTGGCGGCAGCGTGTCGTCGTCGGAGAGGCCGATGCCCCGGATGTCCTCAACAGGCACTTCCTGATCGGATTGCAGGTGCCACAGGTTGGCGTAGCGCCCGCCCAGGCGAACCAGCTCGCGGTGCGTGCCGCGCTCGACGATGCGCCCGTGCTCCAGCATGATGATCTGGTCGGCGTGCATGACCGTGCTGAGGCGCTGAGCGACAATAAGCGTCGTGCGGCCTTTCATCAGGTCTTGCAGGGCGGCGCGAATCTCGTACTCGGTGCGGCTGTCCACACTGGCGGTCGCATCGTCCAGGATGAGAATACGCGGGTCCACCAGCAGGGCGCGGGCGATGGCGATGCGCTGGCGCTGCCCGCCAGAGAGCGTCACACCGCGCTCGCCGACCAGCGTCTCGTAGCCATCGGGGAATTCGGTGATGAAGTCGTGGGCGCGGGCGGCGCGGGCGGCCCGCTCGACCTCGGCGCGCGTGGCTTCCGGGCGGCCCAGGGCGATGTTGTCGTGAATGGTCGTGTTGAACAGGAAGGTGTTCTGCATCACAAAGCCGACCTGGGCGCGCAGCAGCTTGAGCGGCAGGTCGCGGACATCGTAGCCGTCAATGGTGATGCTGCCCTCGGACACGTCATAGAAGCGTGGGATCAGGTCAATGAGCGTGGTTTTGCCGCTGCCGGTCGTGCCGACGATAGCCGTCACCGTGTCGGGCTGCGCCTCGAACGAGATGTTGTAGAGCACCTCGACTTCCGGCTCGTCTTCGCGCGCGCCGTAGACGAACGACACGTCGTCGAAGCGGATGTGCCCGCGCAGCTTGCCGGGGTTCACCGCGCCCATCCGCGTCTTGATCTCCGGCGTGGTGTCCATGATGGCGAAGATGCGCTTGCCGTTGGCGATGGCGCGGGCGGTGATGTCAATCATGAAGGCCAGACGATGTGTGGGCAGGGAGAGCAAGGCGACATAGCTGCTGAACTCAACCAACATGCCCAGTGTCATCTCGCCGCCCAGCACGCGGTTGCCGCCGAAAAGGAGCAGCAGGAAGCTGAGGAAGCCGACAATGAACCAGACCGCTGGCTGAGCCAGCGTGAACAGGTTGGCCATCTTGATCCAGGAGCGCAGGACGGCAGAGTTGTCTTCCTCGAAACGCTCGCGCGCGAACTGCTCGCGGGCGAACGCCTTGACGACGACGATTTGGGTCAGGTTCTCCTGAATGCGCGCGTACATGGCACCGCGCTTGCTGCGGATGTCGCCGAAAAGCGGCTCGATGCGGATGCCGAACAGGTACGCGACGACGAAGAGGATGGGCATGGGCAGCAGGAAGATGGCCGCCAGACCCGCGTTGCGGCTGAACATGATCCCGTAGATGCCCACCAGCAACACGATCAGGTTGATCACGTCGCCAATGACAACGCCGGCGAAGAAGCGAATCTCATCCACGTCGCCAATGGTGCGGCTCATCAGCTGGCCGATGCGGATGCGGTCGTAGAAGGAGAAAGGCAGCCGTTGCAGGTGGGTGAACAGGTCGAGGCGCAGGTCGTAGGCTACCTTGCGGCCTAACCACTGGGTGCCGTAACGTTGGCCGAAGTTCGCCAGCCCACGCACGACCGCCAATCCGACGATCAGCAGCGTGGTGACGGTCAGCATCCGGCGCTGGCTCCACTCGCCGGGGAAGAAGAACGTGCCCTCCTGCGTGCCAAGCGCCGTGTCAACAGCGTTGCCGATCAGCCAGGGGCCAGCCAGGGTGAGCAGGGTGACGGCGATCAGGCTGGCGTAGGCGACAACGGCGATGCGCCAGTAGGGTCGCAGGTAGCGCAGGATGCGGAGCAGAATCTTCATAGGACGCTTCTCTGGACCAGTAGCGGTCTCCGCGCGCCTCGCTGGGTCGCGCCGCGCATCCGCAGTGAGCACGTGGCGCGCTGCACGAGCGAGGAAGGGTGTGTGCCAAACCTGTCAGAGACCGTTTGAAAAGGCCTGCAACCCCACCCTACATCCCTCCCCACAGGTGGGGAGGGACTTCAAGAGCAGTCCTTTCTCCCTTCCCTCGC
>CAYNHD010000369.1:0-4100 GCA_964396775.1 uncultured Thermoflexus sp.
ATGCGCATGCGGCGGCCTCGCTCACGCGGGCAGGACGGCGATGGCTTCGATCTCGACCAGCGCGCCCAGCGGCAGGTCGCGCACGGCGAAGGCGGCGCGGGCGGGCGGCTGCGCGGGGAAGAACGCGCTGTACACGTCGTTCATCTCCTTGAAGGCGGCGATGTCGGCCAGGTACACAGTGGCCTTGACCACATGGGCCATGTCGGTGCCTGCCGCCTGGAGAATGGCGGCGATGTTCAGCAGCGCCTGCTCCGTCTGCGCAGCAACAGTATCTCCGGCGAATTGCTTGGTCTCCGGCACCAGGCCAAGCTGCCCAGAGACGAAGACGAAGCCGTTGGCGGCGATGGCCTGCGAGTAAGCCCCCACCGCAGCAGGCGCGCGGGGCGTGGCGATCACTTGACGGGTCATGCGATGGCTCCTCTCTACAGTTCCTCACCAGACACCTATCTGTCAATTCGCCCACGTAGGGGCGTTGCTCTGCTGCGCCCGGCAGTTCATGGATCAGCTGTGAACAAGCGGGCCAGGCCGGGATAGGGTCGTAGCGCGATGATCTCGAAGGCGATCAGCCCGGCCTGCACCAGCGGCAGCGTCGCCAGGGCGTCGTGCGCTTCGTCGGTGTCCGCGCATTCAAGGATCAGCACCGCGCCGGGCCAGTCCTGGCGGAAGTAAATCTCGCGCAGGGTGCCCGCCTGGTAAAGCTCCCAGACGCGCCGCGCTTCCGCCTTCAGGTGCGGCTGGAACTGCTCCGCCGTGCTATCCGGTGTCTCGACTTCCAGGGCCAGGATTTTCATCGGTCTGGGCTTTCTGCCTTGCCAGCCCCCGCCGCCAGCCAGACGAACTGGTAGGCGTCCAGCGTCAGCGGCTTATGGCGCGGGTAGGTTGTGCCGGTGATCAGGTCAGTGGGGTTGGGCGGCGTCCAGCCCAGCCGGACGGACTGCTCCTCCTCGGAGAAGTTGGCCAGCACGAGCACCTGCCCGCCGCGCACATAGCCGAGCACGTGCCCGTTGTGCGTGTCGAAGAAGCGCGTGTCGCCGTTGGCCAGGGCGGGCGTCCGGCGGCGAAGATCAATCAGCGCGCGCAGTGTCCCAAAGATGCGCCCGGCGTCGGTGCCGGGGTCGGCCCGCTGTGCGGCGCGTTCCCAGTCGAAGGCGCGGCGGTGCACCCAGCGGCTGTCCTCCGACTTGTTGGGATCGTCGGCGTAGCCGTAGTCGTTGAGCATGGCGATCTCGTCGCCCAGGTAGATCAGCGGGATACCGCCCGCGCTCAGAATCACCGCGTGGATCAGCGCGATGCGGCGCAGGGCCAGCTCGCGGTAGCGGTCGTTGCCCGTCTCGTGGGCGTGCTCTAGCCCGGCCAGCGACGCGCACATGCCGGAGATGCGCATATCCTGCGTGCGCGGGTTGTAGTTGAAGGGCACCCCCCGCGCGAAGCTGCCGGGAAACTTGCCGGTATAGAAGGCGTTGAGGAACTGGCGGTGATCGAAGCCGTTGATGCCCAGTTCCCAGGCGTCCTCGTCGGCAAACGTCCAGCCGATGTCGTCGTGGCAGCGCACGTAGTTGATCCACGTGCAGCCCTCCGGCAGGGCGAAGCGCTTCTGCATCGAGTGGTGCAGCAGGGCCACGCGGCGCGTCGCCAGCGACTCCCACAGGAGGGCCATCAGCGTCGGGTTGTAGGACAGCGGCGCTTCGTCAGGGCTGATGTAGCGGGCGACTTCGGCGGGATGGACGATAGCCTCGGACTTGAAGAGCAGGGCCGGGGCGACGATGCGCGCCAGGGCGTTGAACGCCTGGATGAGCGTGTGCACCTGGGGCAGCCCCTCGCAGGAAGTGCCCATCTCCTTCCAGATGAAGGCTACCGCGTCCAGGCGCAGCACTTCCACGCCGAGATTGGCGATGAAGAGCATCTCGCCGAGCATGGCGCGGAACACGTCAGGGTTGGCGTAGTTGAGGTCCCACTGGAAGTGGTGAAAAGTCGTCCACACCCAGCGGTCAATCTCCGGGCGGTAGGTGAAGCTGCCCGGCGCTTGCTCCGGGAAGATTTCGCGCAGGTGCCGCTCGTACTGGTCGGGCAGCGTCCGGTCGGGGAACATCAGGTAGTACGCCTGGTAGGTCGGGTCGCCAGCCAGGGCCTTCAGCGCCCAGTCGTGCTCGTCGGACGTGTGGTTGAAGACGAAATCGAGCACCAGGCTGATCCCCTCGGCGCGCAGGGCGGCGGCCAGGTCGCGCAGCTCTGCGGTCGTGCCCAGGCGCGGGTCTACTTCGCGGTAGCTGCTGATGGCATAGCCGCCGTCGCTGTTGTCTGCCGGGCAGCGGAAGAGCGGCATCAGGTGCAGGTAGGTCAGGCCCAGTTCCTTGAAGTAGGGAATCCGGGCGCGCACGCCGGCCAGGTTCCCGGCGAAGAGGTCTACATAGCACACCCCGCCGACCATCTGCTCGCTGTGGAGCCAGCGCGGATCGGCTTCGCGCGCCCGGTCGAGCGCCTTGAGGTCGGCGGGCCGCTCGGCGTACAGGCGGGCCGCCGCCAGCAGAATCTGCTCCAGGTGATAGAAGAAGTCGTAGCGCGCCCCGTAGAGGGCGTGCAGCAGGCGGAAGGCCGCCGGGAAGTGCTGTGCCAGGCGCGCGCTGAACTCGTCCCGTGCCTCGCCCTCCGGCAGCAAGGGGAGCACGCGCGGCAACAGCCGCTCCAGGGTGATGGTTGCTTCTTTGGCCCAGTCCATACCCGACCAATTCCCTTGTTGTGCGAATTCGCCGGCGCTCACACATATCAGGCGGCGAGCGAGTCACCTGCCTGCCGCCGGTTTACCTCACCCCCTGGCCTCGCTACGCTCGGCTTTTCCCCCTCTCCGTTCACGGAGAGGAGGGGCGAGGCGCGTTAGCGCTGAGCGGGGGTGAGGTAAACATCTGGCGCGATAAGACCGCCTGTCCAAAAAGCGAAGAGCCTCAGCGCAGCACCGGCCACGTCTCGCGGCGCAGGTAGTCGCGCAGAATCTGCGGCGTGTCGGTCAGGCCCGCGAACGGCTGAGCCAGCAGTTCCTCGACCGGCTTGAAGGCGACGGCGCTGGCTTCCTCACCATCCGCGTGGAGCGTCCCGCCGGTGACGCGGCACTCGAAGGCGATGCCGACGTTGTGCACCACGTCGCCGTTGGGATAGCGGGCCAGCATCAGCGGCGTCTCGCTGTAAAGGCCCATCACCCGCACCGGCTCAACGATCAGCCCCGTCTCTTCGCGTACCTCGCGCACAATGGTGGCGGTGGTCGTCTCGCCCAGATCGGCGTAGCCGCTCGGCGGGTGCCACAGCCCGTCGTCGGTGCGCCGCGTGCACAGCAAGTCCCCGCGCTCATTGGGCACCAGGCCCATCGCCCCCGGCAGGATCACCGGCGCGTGCCCAACGCTCGCGCGCAGCAGCGGGTAGTAGGGCGTGAGGGCCGGCTCGGCGTAGACCGGCTCCAGCACGGCGTCGCCCGGCGACTCCAGGGCCGCGCGGACCATCACCCGGTACGCGGGGGGGAAGCGCGGCAGGGCCTCATCCACCGCCATCCAGGTGACGGCCAGTGTCTCGCTGCCGTCGGCGCGAATCTGCCCCCCGACCGGGCGCGAGGCAACGCAGGCCGTCCACTGCTGGACGCAATCACCGTTAGGATAGCACAGGTTGTAGTCGGGGTGGCTGAAGACGCCGACCAGCCGCTCGACCTCGACGCGCAGGCCGGTCTCTTCCAGCGTTTCGCGCTCGGCGCAGGCGCGGATGCTCTCGTCCAGTTCCAACGCGCCGCCGGGCACGCTCAGCCAGTCGAAGTCGTAGCGGCGCTGGACGAGGATGCGCCCGGCCCCGTCAAAGACCAGGTTGGTGGCGTAGACCAGATAGATGAGCCGGGGGCCGACACGCTCGCGCAGCCACTTGACGTAGCCATCGGCCCGGCTGACGAACTCCTGCGTCACTGTCTGTCCCTCTTAGCACCAGACCCACTCTCATTGTACCGGGCCGGGGGACTTCTGTCATGGGGCAAGGCGCGGGGGGACTCGGACTCTGGGGCAGAGGATCACCGCCGAGGCGCAGAGAGCGCGGAGGAAAGCAATTATACGTTCTTCTCTGCGTCCTCTGCG
>CAYNHD010000370.1:0-4050 GCA_964396775.1 uncultured Thermoflexus sp.
TCGTTCATCCTGGTTTACCTTTTCATGCTTTATCAGTCAAAACTTCACCACTACCTGATGGCGTAGTCTGTAAGAGACCTCACTAAGCTGTCGTTCGCGACGACAGCTGTCTCAGACGGTTTCAGCAGGCAGCCCCGTTCCTGTAACCTCGGTATTAGCGCGCCGGTGTGCCGTTCTATGCGCAGTCTAGCTTCAGTGAGGTTGTTTGCCGCTTCCAGCTTGGCCTCTTTGCTGCGCAGGTGGGAAGCCAGCAGGCGGGGGTTGGTGCGCAGACATGGCGCGAAATACCCATGCCAGGGCCAACGCCCCGCCTTGCGCGTCTGGTGCACTCTGAGGGGCACTCTCGGCGCGCCTCTTGAAAAAAGCTGAAACTCAGCGCCGTCCGAACCCGCTGTTTATGAGGGCGTCCAGTTCGGATATGCGCCGCATTGTCGCCGCTTCCTCTGCCACTTCGTCAATGCCCGCCAGTTCTGCGGCCAACACGCGCGTCGGGGGCGGGGCGGTGTGGGTCGGCGACGGCTTGCCCAGCAGGTAGCTCGCCAGCCACGCGCGGGCGGTGCCGTCCCCGTTCCTGGCGTCGGCGACGGCGCGCTCCACAATGGCCTGCCACGTGTCCAAGTCGCACGCGGCCATGACGACGGCCATGTACTGGCGCTCTGTGGCGCGTGACGGGCGGCCCGGCCCGCCGGGGTTGCCCTCTGCGAACGTACCGTTGGGGTTGCGTCCTGACTTACTCATGTGTCTGTTACTCCCTCTGCCGTTTAGACGGCTGCATAACGGTCTGCACTGTACGCTACCCGTTGCGCACTGGCGCGCTCTGAGGGGCATTTCCCGGCCCAAACCATGCCCGGAAGTCCCCCCAGCGCAGCACAACGAGGTCGTTCTCCCGGCGCTGGCCTACGCCATGTAGCACGGCGACGGCCAACTGTTCGGAAGTCGCCGAACGCTCCGCTTGGCGCAGGGCCGCTTCAACACGCGCCGGTAGACGCGCCCACGATTTGCACTCGGCGACCAGCCAGTCGGTGCGCACGTCTGGCCCACCTGACGGCCCCGGCCAGTGGGCGGCGCGCTCGGTGCCCAGCGCGCGGGCGACGGCTTGCTCGTGACGCTGCCAGGTGCGGCGATGTTGGCGTGCCATGCTTTTCCCCTCACAGTGCCCAGAACATGCACAATAACGGGCCACATGAACACAGTATGCAGGAGGGGGTTGGCAGCGGTTCTTGAGGGAAGGTTGCGGCGTCCTGACGCGAACCTCCCCTATTCATACCGCAGCGCCAGAACCTCTCGAAACGTTTGTCGCTCACTCGCAATGCCCCGTTCCCGTCTGCTTTTTGCCGTCGGCGCGCTCAGTTCGCGGGCTACTTCAGCGGCGTCACGCGGGCCGACAACCCAGCCGTCGGCGCTGTCAGTCGCCAGCCCGTAGCGCGCCAGCGTGCGCAGTGCGCTAGCTACCGTATTCCGGTGCTTGCCCGTTGCACTCGCCAGCGCGCTTACCTTCTGGGGTTCGGCGTTCAGGCGGGTGTATACCATGCCCGCCGCGCGCCCCAGCACGGCCCATAGCTCCGCCTCACCCGGTAGCGCGTCAATAGCCCGTGCGGGCGGCTGGCCGTCGCCGTCGGCAACTTCGGGCAGCAGCCGCCATGCGCGGGCGTCTGTGGGGCGCTGGCGTCTGCCCTCTGGCGCTATCAACCCCTGCTGTGCCAGACGTTCAAATGCCCCCTCTGCGCCGCGCCAACCCATGCTGGCGGCTAACTCAACGTCACGACGGCCCATGTCGGGCGTCAAGGTGTCAGCCAGCCATGCGCGCCGTAGCAGGGCGCGGTAGGCCAGGAAGTCATTACCGCCGCCGCGTCCGGGCCAGGGGCGCGCCTCTGCCCAACGCCACAGTCCGGCTATCGTGTCACGGGCGGGGGTGCCCGCCAGCCAGCCCAGCGCCTTGTGCCAGCAGGTGCGCAGGTACCGCTCTTTGTCGCGTCGGCTGGCGTAGTGGCCCGGCTGGTGCCGTTCAAACAGGGCGGCCACCTCTGCGAAGTCCCAGCCACACCATGCAGCGTGTAGCACGACGGCTTGCTCCGCCTCACTGCGGCTGGCGTACTGCAACACGACGCCCGCCCGCGCAACGCGCACAGCCTGGCCCGGCGGTAGGACGGCCAACGCCCTAAGTAACCAAAGTGCCCAATCCGCCAGCGGACGGCGGGGCATGGGCACGGGCAGGGCGGCCAATGGTTCGGCTGGCTTGGGTTTCACCAGCGGGGCCAGGTCACGCCAGCGCAGCGGGCGCAGGCGCAACAGGTCTTCCGGCGCGGTGCCGGGCATGAAGCGGTAGCGTTTGCCGCCGACGGCGCTACAAGGCGCGGCGACTTGTGCGCCCGGCCCGACGCGCAATTCACCCGGCCCTACGTCGGGGTGCCAGAGACAATAAGCCATGCCGTTGGGCACGTCGGCTATGGGCAGGTAGAAGTGCCGTCCGCCCGACGGGGTAACGACGGCTGGCGGCTTGACGCCCAACCCGGCCCAATGCGCCCCCAGCGCGTCTATGGTGTGCGGGGCGTCGGCGTCACCAACGCCGAACCCGTTGCCACAGCGCAAGCCTATGTTACCGGCGTCGGTGCCCGCCTCGTGCCACTGGACGGGCGGCGGGGTGACTTGCCATTCGTCACAGACGGGTCTTTTTGAACCCGGCCACAGAGGTACCGTCGCCAGCCCCAGCCGCTCGTAGCGCGCGCGCCATGCGTCAAGCCCGGCCATGTCGCTCACTCACCCCAGAGGCCTAGCTGGAAAGCGGTGACGGCGCGTTCGAATTCGTCGGAACCTTCGACTTCGACGCGCCAATGCCCAAGCTTCAGCGCCGCTTGGACGCCATATCCCCGGTCAATGACGAACCCATACCGGGCGAAGTCCGCTATGCTGGCCGTATACACCAGCCGCCCTTCGGTGTCGTGCACGACAACGGTGGTGACACCCTGGCTGGCTAGGCGCTGAAGCGGCGCGCGGTCAATGGCCCACGCAGGTGGCTTTCTCAGCATATGCTTCGACGCCGCGCGCTTGGTGGTGAAAGTGTCGCCGGTGACGGTGCCTATTACTCGTTTGCCGTCAGTGGAATATACGGGTTGCCCGGCGGGGCGGGGTGTGGTATGCTTTTTATGGTCACGTTCGTTTCCGCCGCCGCCCCTCACCGTGCCCCCGGTGTGGGCGGTTTGTTTTTGGGTCATGGCGCGCCGCCCCCTTCCCGCGCGGGCTGACGGCGCGGCTTGGACGGCACTGACTGGTGAGGACTGGACGGGGGAAACGGAAGCCCCAGCGCCGTACGCAGCAGCACTTCAGCCTGCCACGCGGGGGGCCGCTTCTCTAGCACTGCCACCGCTACCAGTTTTTCGGTTGTTTCGGGGTCAAGTTCCAACTTCAGACGCATTGCAGCCTCTGGGTGCGTTCGCTAACTCTACCCGGAGGTTACAGCGGTATAGGGTGACATTAATAGGGACAAGAACTCAGCTTTCGCAGTCCTTTTTGAGGTCTGCCCATGTGGGGTACCCCCAGCGTTTTCGCTGGCGTATGGATTCTCTCTCAGGGTCTTTGTTCAGGGGGAATAACCGCTCAGCAACTAGCCGCTGGGAGAGGGGCTGTCTTCCGGCCTTTATTGCCCCAATTGTCACCTTCACTACCGCGCGAAAATCCTCTCTGCTGACGAAAAGTGTGGTGCTGCCCTTTGGCCGTCCAATCGTCACTGTAAGCGGCTTGTCTAACAGCGTCCTGTTGTACCAGTCCAAGAGTGGGCGGACGGCTGCTGTCAGCGCGTCCAAGTCGCCGGGGGTGTGAGTGTGGCCTTCAATCAGTATGGCGGGGTCTGCCCAGCGCCAGTCCTCTTGACGCTCATAGGGCGCGCCGTCGTTACCCGCCTCGTTGACGCGCACTATGTTCGGGTGCGCTGTGTACAGTGCCAGGCGCTCAAAGGGCGCACCTTCTCCGCCCGTAATGCTCAGGCGATTCGTGTACGTCAGGTGTCAAGATCAGAATGAAAGTCCCCAAAATGATCAGGCTGAAAATCCCCAG
>CAYNHD010000371.1:0-4048 GCA_964396775.1 uncultured Thermoflexus sp.
TAGCTCTGCTGGAGAGGGGGATTGAGGGGGAGAGGCGTGCGCAGCCAGGCTTAAGTGGGTTCACGTGGGGGCGTATCGCAGTACGTCCCTACGACGGGCGCAGCAGAGCAGCACCCTCTACGCGCACAGGCGCTTCGACGCCAGAGTTCCGAAGTTTCCGAAACTTCGGAAGTCTAGAGCGTGTTACGTACTCCGCACGCTCGGCGTAGCGTGCAGGGCACTGCCCATGCGCTGTGCCCTGATCCCACCCTGTAGTCTCTCCCCGCCAGCAGGGAGGGACAGGTTTCTCCCCTTTCCCTGCAAGCGGGGAAAGGGGCCGGGGGATAGGGGTTGAAAAGTGCATGACACGTTCTAGAGCACTTCCAGGATCAGCGGGCGCTTGATCGTGTGGTCGCCCGTCGCGATAGGCCGTACCGGCCAGCCATCAATGGCAGTGAGGACTTCCGGCGCGCCGCTCGCCTGCGGCACCAGGATCGTGTCCTCCGACTTGACGCCGGTGATGGACGGGTTCCACGCGCAGACCATGCCCGCTTGCAGGGTCTCGGTCTCGCCGGGCGTGGCGATGAATTCGCGCGCCTCGTAGCCGGCGGTGCCGCCCTGGTGATGCAGCTTCCACTCATCGGCGAATCCGGTGCGGGCGTAGGCGTCCTGCAGCGTCTTGAACAGCGCGCCCAGCGAAGCGCCCGGCTGCGACGCCGCGATGATCGCCGCGTCTACTTCGGCGCAGGCGTCCATCCTGGCGCGAATCTCCGGGGGCAGCGTGCCGAAGTGGACCAGCCGCGTCACCGAGCAGACCAGCCCTGCCTGCCGCCCGCACAGCACGAGCATGGCGTAACAGTCCATGATCTTGCTGGTCGGCAGCGGATGGCGGTAGCGGTGAATGCGCTCGTCGCTGGCGATCAGCACGACGATGGGCGTGACATCGCGGGCGTAGGTTTCACTGGCCAGCGCAGCGGCGATCTGCCATTCGCTCATGCCAGGTCGCACGCGCTTGATCGCGGCGTTCATCGCCGCGCCGCAGGCGCTCCCCAATGCGCGGAAGCGCTCCACCTCAACCGGCAGCAGACGCGAGCGCAGCGCCTTTAGCTCGCGGCTGAGGTCTTTGGCCCCAGCCAGCGGCGCGTCAACGCCCAGCGCGCCGCCCAGATCAACCGGCTCCGGCTGCTCCCACGGCGTCGTGCGCAGGGCGAAACCGCGCGCTTCAACGCCGTCCTCGGTGCCCAGGCGCGGCCCTTCGATGCTGTTCGTGTACACGGTGGCGCTGCCGGGCGTGATCACCACGCTGGCCACGCCCATCGTGTCGGCGTGGTTGACAGCGGTATCCACCCCGCCGGTGATCCAGGCAACGCTGCTCACCGTGCGCAGCCACAGCGTGTCCACACCCTGCGCGTCCATCAGCGCGCGGACGCGCGCCAGCTTGGTTTGAACTTCTGATGCGTAATCCATGATGTGCCCTCAATAACAGGTGTCAAGTAGATCCACTAGCTCGCCCCCTAGCCTATCACAAGTGAGCGGGTAGCGCATGGAGCGCGTCGGCGGGTGAGTCTCACAAGGAGGGCGGGATTTCTTGAACCGCAGAGGCGCAGAGGACGCAGAGAAGAACAGAAAGCACTCTCTATGTTTTACCTCTGCGCTCTCTGCGCCTCTGCGGTGGTCTTTGTTCTTCCCCTCCAGTTCACGCCAAGCGCCACCGATGCCCGCCTGCTCAACATGCGCTATACTGCAAGCGGGTGTCCGGTTTGCCAGACCATGCCGAAAGGGGACGGGATGCACATGGAGAGTCAGGGGAAGCCCTCTCATACAGCAGACTCCGCAGCCAACGATACACACGCACTTGGGTTCTACACCTCACTCCTTACGGTTGTGCTGACCGTCGTAACCTTCGCCATCGCCCTCTTGACCCCGCCGTTATCCGGCCCATTTTGTGCGGATTCATGTTTTGAGTATCCCTACCTGGATATCGCCTCGCGCTTTCCCAGAGACTATCTGTGGATGTATCCGGCGATGGGGCTGACTCTGGTCTACGTTGTGCTGATGGCCTGTATCCACAGCTACGCTTCCGAAGGCAAGAAGATTTGGGGGCAGATCGGATTGTCCATTGCCCTCATTTCGGCAGCTATGCTCATCGCGGACTACTTCATTCAGGTCTCTGTGATCCAACCTAGCCTCGAAAACGGGGAAACCGATGGCCTTGCGTTACTAACCCAGTATAATCCGCACGGAATCTTCATCGCTCTTGAAGATGTGGGCTATCTGGTGATGAGCGTTTCCTTCCTGTGTGCCGCCCCGGTTTTTTCGAGAAGTGACAGGGTGGAAAGAGCGATCCGCTGGATATTCATCCTGAGCTTCCTCCTGGCACTCCTCGCCCTGATTGTGATTTCTGTGCAGTACGGCATTGAACGTGAATATCGTTTCGAGGTCGCTGTGATCTCGATTAACTGGCTGGTATTGATCGTAACCGGTGTGCTGTTAAGCATGGTGTTCAGGCGGGCGATGAGAACAGCCTCATGAAGAACTCACGTGAATCAGGCGAGGCTCTATGTGGCGCTCCATCTACAAAGGGCGAGCACAAACAGGGGGCGTTGGCGTGACGACGGACAGAACGCGCATCCGGTGGATTGTGGTTGTCTTGGGATTGCTGGCGCTCGCTCTGGTTGCCTGCGGCGGCGCAGGCGGCGAGGGTGAGCAGGACGACCCCGCCCCGATCCCGACGCTGGCCCGCCTGGAAGACCTTGCCACCGCGCGCGCCGGGGCCACTGCGGCCACCGCGCCGCCGACGGAGACGCCCGTCCCTGCGCCGGCGCTGACCACGCCCGCGCCCGTCATCGCGCTCGCCAGCGCCACACCGACGCTCCTGCCCTCCGCGACCAGTACACCCAGCGCCACGCCCACCATCCCGCCGACCGCTACCGCGACACCCACCGCCCTGAGCACCGCCGCCCTGGGCGCGACGGGCATCGCCCTGACCAACACGGCGGTGGCGGGCGTGCTGCCTTTCACCCAGACGGCGGTCGCCGTGATCGGCGCGACGCAGACGGCGCGGGCGCGCATCACCCCGACGAACACGCCCGCCCCACCGCCCGATGAGCCGTACCAGGTCGTCTTCTACAGCGACCGCAACGGCAGCGATGACCTCTTCCTGATGACGCTCAACGGCGCTGAGCGCCGCCTGACCGGTTCGCCCGCCAACGAGCGCGAGCCGTCCTGCGCGCCGGGTGGCCGCTCGGTCGTCTTCGCTTCGGACGCGAGCGGCAGCTACCAGATTTACCTGCTGAGGCTGGATGGCGGCGAGCCGGTCGCGCTCACGGCTTCCGCCGGGATGAACTTCGCCCCGGTCTTCAGCCCGGACGGGACGCAGATCGCCTTCGTCTCCACGCGGGACGGCGGCGTGCCGACGATCTGGGTGATGAACGCCGACGGGAGCGGCCAGCACCAGGTGACGACCGAGCTAGGCCGCGACACGTCGCCGTCGTGGAGTGCTGATGGGCGCCAACTGCTCTATTCCAGCGAGCAGTTCGGCCCCTGGAACATCTTCCTGACTGTGATCGGCGACGACGTGGAAGGGGAGTTCCCTGTGCTGCCGCCGGAGTTCAGCGAGGCTAACCAGCTCTGGCCGGTCTTCGACCCGACCGGCGAGCGCATCGCCTACACCGTCTGGCCCGATCTCAACGACCCGCAGACCGCTGACATCTGGCTGCTGGACTTCGAGCAGCCGGAGCCGGTGGCAATTCGCGCGGGCGAGGGGGCCGACATCGCCTGGGACTGGGGCGACGATACGCACCTGCTGGCCTCGGTCGGCGGGCCGGACGACGTGCAGATCGCCCTGGTGGATGTGACGAGCGGTGAAGCGATCCGCCTGACGAGCGCGGGGCGCTTCAACGGCGGGGCGCGGCTGTGCGTCGTCCAGCCGGAGGGCCTGCCGCCGGAGCCGACCGTCGCGCCCAGCCCGACGGCGGGCGCGAGGTGATCGGAGGCGTGCAAGACCTGTCAGGCCGCCTGGGTTAACCTCACCCCCGCTCCGCGCGAACGCGCCTCACCGCCCCCTCTC
>CAYNHD010000372.1:0-4046 GCA_964396775.1 uncultured Thermoflexus sp.
GCGATTGCCAGAACGCCCCTATCCCCCGGCCCCTTCCCCCAGCCAAGCTAGGGGAGGGGGAGAATTGCCTGTCAGATCGTCCCCCCTCTAGCTTGGCTGGAGGGGGGATTGAGGGGGGAGGCGTTCAGCGGGCATTCCTGAACCTCCCCTGGCAACAGGTTGTTCGTGCATCTCTTCTCCAGAGTCCCAGTGGTGGTACACTAGGGCATCACTACCTGCGCGATGAAACGAGGAGGGTGTGCCCATGTTCCGCCGAACGCTGCTTCTGAGTATATGCGCGATTCTGGTTGTCGCTGCCAGTGGGTTGCCTGGCTTGCGCCCCGCCGTCGTGCTGGCCGGGGGTATCTCCTACGCCAGCCAGCCGGATGAGCTAGGACTGTATCTGAACGATGTGGTTTTCGTGCGCGATACGGTCATCCTCCCGCCAGGGACGGCGTATGTGGCGCTGCCGCCCGGCACCTTCCCCGACACGCTGATTCTCACCGAAAACGGCAGCCGTGTCCGCGAGTACCGCGTCGCACCCCAGGCGGCGGACGTGTACTACGGGCAGGTCGCCTATGGCGGAATGAGCGCGGCATACGCCGGTGGGCGCTCGGCTTATGTCGTCACCTGGGACTCGCCCGCCGCCAGCAGCGCCGAAGCGACGCGCGAGGTCAAGCTGGAATACCTGCTGTCCGGCGCGTTCTGGACGCCGACCTACGACATGACCATCCTGGGGGATGAGCGCGTGCAACTGGCGTTCTTCGCGCGGATTGACAACATGGGGCTGGTTCTGGACGAGGCGACCGTCTACCTGCTGGCCGGGCGCGTTGACCTGTCGCAGCAGCTTGACCAGATGTCCCAGATAACGTTCAACCAGTACGCGGTCGGCTATGCGGAGGCCCCGGTCGCGCTGCCCGCTTTAGGGGCGGGCAGGGTGGATTTGCAGCACGTCTACCCGCTCGGACAGGTGTCGGCCCGGCCCGGCGAGACTCTCTTCGTGAACCTGGTGGACGAGGCTCTCGACGCCCGGCGGCTGCATGTGTGGAACGCGGCAGCCGGGCAGGAAGTGGACGTGATCTACAAAGTGGCCAACAGCACCGAGACGCCGCTTGCCGAGGGCATCGTGCGCGCCTACCAGGACGGGCTGTTCATGGGCAGCGACTTCATTGAGACGACGCCCCCTGGCGGCGAGGGCAGCGTGACGGTCGGCAGGCTGCCCGACGTGCGCGTGCGGCGCGGCGAGGCCCAAACCTACCAGGTTGAGGCGGGCAACGACTATACCCTGCACGACGTGACGCTGGAAGTCCAGAACTTCGGCGCGCAAGACCTGGCGCTGACGATCCTGGACGCCTGGGACGAGGACGCCTGGCGGTTCGAGTACTCGGTGACGCCGGAGCGCCAGGCTGATAACCTGCTGCGCTGGGAGATCAGCGTGCCTGCCGGGGAGAGCGTCACCATCACCTACCAGTACCGGACGGAGTACTGACGGGCGGCGGCTCCTGCGTGCCGCGCGGCGACGGGGCGGCATGGCCCGGCGGGTTCAGATTGGCGCGCAGCCAGGACAGGGCCTCGTCCCACTGCGCTGATGGGTGGTGTTGCGGGTCGGCTAACTCTTCGGCAGCGTCTAGCAGGCTGAAGACTCGCTCCTCTCCCCAGTGCGCGGCCAGCGGGACGGCTTCGCGCAGCAGGGCGACTGCCCGCGCGGAGTCCCCGCCGGCGAGCCAGCTTTCGGCGGCGGCCAGGTACGCGGCGAGGAGAGCAGGGGCGTCCTCGTCCAGCTCGTGCGGGGCCATCTCCAGCACGGCGCGCGCGGCGGCGACGCTGCGCTCGAAGTCTCCGCGCTGCGCACAGGCGACGGCCAGCGCCAGGTGGAGGTGCTGCGGCTGGTAGACGGTGTGCGCTTTGTGCGGGTCGGCGGGGGGCAGGACGGGGAACTGCGCGTCCGCGCCGTGCTCCAGGACGGCGATGCCGCGCTCGACCTGGCCAGAAGCGATCAGCAGAGTGCCCAGCCCGACCCAGGCAGGGCCGTAAGCGGGGTCTTGCACCAGCGCCGCCTCGAAGGCTTGCTCGCTGGCCACTGCGTGATCGGGGTGCAGCGCCAGCACCATGCCCAGCGTGTGCCAGTTGGGGGCGCTGCCCTGTTCGGCGGTGGCGCGGCGGAAAAGCTCGGCGAGCCGCCGGTAGCGTTTGGGGTGGTCCAGCGCCGCGACCAGCGTCTCGTACAGCATGGCGTAAGCCAGGTCGGGGTCGGCGGCGATGGCGGTAACGGTGGCGTCGTCGGCGGCTTGCTCATCCGCGTACTCGTGGCGGTACAGGGCGGCGAGGGCAAGCTGGGCGTAGGGCAGATCGGGCTTGAGGCGGGTGGCGTCAAGCAGCGCCGCGTAGCCGTCGAGAAGCTGATCGAGGGCGATCAGTGTCTCGCCCCACTCGGCGAGTACCTCTGGCGTCTCCGCGTAGCGGGCGAGCAGCAGGCGCAGGCGATGCGCTGCCTGTTCGGGCGCGCCGTCCTCGCGCAGCCGGCGAATGGCGGCCAACTCGTGCAGGAGCGCCTGCGGGAGCGCCGGGCGCGAACCGTTGCGCGGGCGGTCGGCGGCCTGGGGTGGGGCGCTGCGCTGGCGCGGCCCCAACGCTCGCTTCAGGTCGGCCAGGAACTCACGCGCGTTCGCCGGGCGATCTGCGGGCGTCTTGCTGAGCGCCCGCAGCAGCGGATCGGCGATGGTCTGTAGCACGGACGGGTGGCCCGGCTCAATGGGCAGCGGCTCCGCCTCTACAATCAGGTCAAGCAGGGCGTCGTCTCCGTCGCGCTCCTCGTCGTACTCCAGATAGTAGTGGCCGGTTACTGCCTCATAGAGCACGACCGCCAGCGAGTACAGATCGGAGCGCAGCGTGACCTCGTGCCCCAACGCCTGCTCCGGCGACATGTAGAGCAGCGTGCCCGGCTGCGGGCCAGAATCGTCGGCAGCGCCGTAACGCTGAGCCGGATGGATGTGCGCCAGGCCGAAATCGGCCAGCTTGAAGTGACGCGGTTGGGCGAAGAGGATGTTCTCCGGCTTGATGTCGCGGTGAATGACGCCGCGCTGGTGCAGTGTGTCCAGCGCCCGGCAGATGTCGGCGGCGACGGCGAGCAGCGTGGCGCGATCCAACGGGCCGCGCTCGCTGATCAGCGTGAGCAGGTCGCCGGGCAGGTATTCCATGATCAGGAAGAGCGAGTCGCCTTCTTCGCGCAGGGCGTGGATGTTGACGATGTTCGGGTGAGCCAGGCTGGCCGTCAGCCGTGCCTCGCGCACGAACCAGTCGCGCGATCCCTCGATGGTGAATCCGGCGCGATGAAGCTGCTTGATGGCGACCGGGCGCTCCAGGGTGAGGTCTTCGGCCAGGTAGACGACGCTGAAGCCGCCGTTGCCGATGACGGACTTGATGACGTATTCGCCAAGCGTGTCGCCAGGCTCAAGGGGGGATAGGCGGGCCATTGCCGGCTTCGCTTCCTTTGGGCTGCGGAGCTACTGACAGCCGTTGCGTTTATATGACGTTATAAAACAGTATAGATCAGATTTAGACAATGGCAACCGGACGGTTGTCCAGGGTGTGTGCAAACTTACCAGGTAGGGGTGCTGCTCTGCTGCGCCCCAGGGCGGGGCTGAGCGCCGCCCCTACGTGACCTCACCCCCGCTCGGTGCGGGGGCAGCGAGGCTGGGGGTGAGGTCAATGCCCCCATGTCAAGCGAGTCCCTGAATACCTGTGCATGCAGCCGTTGCCTGCCGTCCGGAGCGCGCTCTATAAGACAAGGGGCGTCCCGGCGATTCGGGAACGCCCCTGCATGGCTCTCGCTGATGTCGCGCCGGATGGCTACTGGAGCACGCCCGCCAGCGCGGTGCAGGCCGGGCACGTACCGTCCGGGCGGATGATAGCGTAGCCTGCCTGCGGGTCGGCACCGTAGGTCGAGAAGTCCACGTTGAAGACGATCATCAGGCGAACGCGCCCGCTCTGCGCGGAGAGCACAGCGGCCTCGGCCAGCCAGGTCGCCTGCTCGGCAACGCTGGTATTCTGACCCCAGGCGAAGTCGG
>CAYNHD010000373.1:0-4044 GCA_964396775.1 uncultured Thermoflexus sp.
CTGTCCCTCCCCGCTGGCGGGGAGGGACTACAGGGTGGGGTCAGGGCGCTACCCACGCGCCGTACCCTGCACGCTAGCCGAGCGTGCGGAGTTCATAACACGTTCTAGCAACAGATTGTTCGTGCACCCCAGACTCACGACTCAAGACTCCCGACTCATGACTCTTGACATGCGCCCGGCGCGTCAGTTGGAATCGGTCGGGTGCAGGCCGGGGATGTCGCTGGCGATGCCCTTCAGCCCCCGGTCAATCTCCCAGGGATAGACAATATAGGCGTCGGTGACGGCGGCGTAGAAGTCTGGCTCGGCGCGGCTGAACAGCGAGCGGTAGGGGTTGAAGTGGAATACGCAGGTGAAGGCGGTCGCGCCCGCCGCCTGCACGCGACTCTTGACGGCGGTGCTCGTTCGCCCGCTGCCCCACACGTCATCCACAATGAGCACACGCTTGCCGGCCAGCAGAGAGTTTTCGGGGAATTGCAGGAACTTGGGCCAGGCGAGCAGGCGCATTTTCTCGTCCAGGGCGTGCTCGGCGGGGAAGTCCACCGCCGCATTGAGCACGTCGGTGATGTCCAGCGCCTCGGCCAGCAGACCGCCAGGCACAATCCCCCCGCGCGTGATGGTGATCATCGCGTCAAAGTGCCCCGCCGCGCGCAACTGGGGCAGCAGCACATCCACCAGCTTATCCACATCCGACCATGTTAACCATTCCTGGCGCAGCGGGCGGCGCGACGGTTCCATATGGCGCGTCCTTTACCGGGAGTTCCCCAGGATTGTAGGCAGTGAGCTACCGTGTCATTATGACGCAGATGGGCGCAAAATCAAAGCGTTGGGGGGCAAGGTCAGGTCTCTGCACCGCACAGACGCAGACGCAGACGGTGCAGAGGAGAGCCTATCTTGAGGAGAACTATAGAGATTCGTTGCTGTTCGATGGCGGAGGGCTGGGAGCGTTCTTGTAGGGACGGGTCTACAAACCTGCCCCTGCCAGCGCCACCCCGCTGCGCCCAGATTCAGAGACCCCACGGAAAGGCCCGCGCTACGATTTACCTCACCCCTAAGTCCCCTCTCCACACGCGGAGAGGGGACTTAACGCACAGCGACTCCCCCTCTCCGTAAACGGAGGGGGCCGGGGGGTGAGGTTCTCAGACTTCCGAAGTCTCTCCAACTTTGACACGATTCCTGCGCTTTGTTAATGGAAATCTATCACTGATCCGCTACACTACAGGCGCTGTGAGTGTACAGCGCCGTCTATGGCCAGTGCTAGAGGAGAGCCGCGTGACCCCCAAGAGAATACACCCTGAAGGCGAGACGCCCCGCCAGGATCAGGAAGCTGTGGCGGGCCAGGCCCCTCAGCCGGCGGCGAATGACGCCGGCCCGGCAGCGGTGGCAGAGGCGCAGGAGGAGGCGGCCCTGGCCGACCAACTCGAAAAAGCGCAGACCCTCGCCGGCGAGTACCTGGACAGCCTGCAACGCGAGCGCGCCGCCTTCCAGAACTATAAAAAGCGCGTTGAACGCGAGCGCGCCGAGCATTCGCAGAATGTCGCCGGCGACCTGCTGCTGAGGTTGCTGCCCACGCTCGATGACTTCTACCGGGCGATGGACGCCGTGCCGCAAGGAGGGCGCGACGAGTGGTTCGAGGGCGTGACGCTCATCCTGCGCAAGCTGGAACGCTTCCTGGCGGACGAGGGCGTTGTCGAGATCGAGGCGCTCGGCCAGCCGTTCGACCCCGCCTTCCACGAGGCCATCGGCGTGGACTCCGACTCCGGCGCTGAGAGCGGGACGGTCACGCAGGTGGTGCAGCGTGGCTACCGGCTCGGTGACCGTGTGTTGCGCCCGGCACTGGTGCGCGTAGCGCCCTAGCCAGGACAGCCCCGCCGGACTCCGGCAGGTGGCAGCACTTATCTGCAATTATCCATAGCTGAGACATCTGACACGAGGTGAGCAATGGGCAAGATCATAGGAATTGACCTGGGGACGACGAACTCCGCCATGGCCGTGATGGAAGGCGGCGAGCCGACGGTCATCCCGTCGGCAGAGGGCGGGCGTCTGGTCCCCTCGGTGGTGGCTGTCAACAAGCAGGGCGAGCGCCTGGTCGGGCAGCTTGCCCGCCGTCAGGCAGTGATGAACCCGGAGAACACCATTTTCTCCGTCAAGCGTTTCATGGGCCGCAAGTTCGACGACCCGGAGGTGCAGCGCGCCCTGAGCACTGTGCCCTACAAGGTCAGCGCCGCGCCCAACGGCGACGTGCGCGTGCACATGGGCGGCAAAGCCTACAGCCCGCCGGAGATCTCGGCCATGATCCTGCAAAAGATCAAGCAGGATGCCGAGGCCTACCTGGGCGAGGAGATCACCCAGGCAGTGATCACTGTCCCGGCGTACTTCAACGACAGTCAGCGCCAGGCGACCAAAGACGCCGGGCGCATCGCCGGGCTGGAAGTGATGCGCATCATCAACGAGCCAACCGCTTCCTCGCTGGCCTACGGCATGGACAAGAAGGGCGACGAGACGCTGGCCGTCTATGACCTGGGCGGCGGCACCTTCGACATCTCGATCCTCGACGTGAGCGAGGGCCTGATCGAAGTGCGCTCGACCAACGGCGACACCTTCCTGGGCGGCGACGACTTCGACGAGCGCATCATCGAGTGGCTGGCCTCTGAGTTCAAGAAGGAGCAGGGCATTGACCTGCGCCAGGATCGCCAGGCGCTGCAACGCCTGAAGGAAGCCGCCGAGAACGCCAAGAAGGAACTTTCGACGACAATGCAGGCCGAGATCAACCTGCCCTTCATCACGGCGGACGCCAGCGGCCCCAAGCACCTGAACATGACTCTGTCGCGCGCCAAGCTGGAAAGCCTGGTGGCTGACCTGATCCAGCGCAGCATCGAGCCGTGCAAGCGTGCCCTGGCCGACGCCAACCTGAAGCCGGGCGACATCCAGGAAGTGCTGCTTGTCGGCGGCATGACCCGTATGCCAGCTGTGCAGGAAGCGGTGCGCAAGCTCTTCGGCAAAGAGCCGAACAAGAGCGTCAACCCGGATGAGGTAGTGGCCATCGGCGCGGCTATTCAGGCCGGCGTGCTCGGCGGCGAGGTGAAGGAAGTGCTGCTGCTCGACGTGACGCCGCTCACCCTGTCCATCGAGACGCTTGGTGGGGTCGCCACGCCGCTCATCGAGCGCAACACGACCATCCCCACCCAGAAGAGCCAGATTTTCAGCACGGCTTCCGACGGGCAGACGCAGGTCGAGATTCACGTCGTGCAGGGCGAGCGCCCCATGGCCGCCGACAACAAGACGCTGGGTAAGTTCATCCTGGATGGCATCCCGCCCGCGCCGCGTGGCATCCCGCAGATCGAAGTGACCTTTGACATTGACGCCAACGGCATCCTCAACGTCACCGCGCAGGACAAGGCGACGGGCCGCCAGCAGAAGATCACCATCACCGCCAGCAGCGGCCTGAGCGAGGCCGAGATCGAGCGCATGGTCAAGGAGGCGGAGAAGCACTCCGCCGAGGACGCCAAGCGCCGCGAGCAAGTCGAGGTGCGCAACAACGCCGACGCTATGATCTTCAACGCGGAAAAGGCGCTGCGCGAGTACGGCGACAAGATTCCCGAAGCGACCAAGAGCGAGGTCGAGACGAAGATCGAGGCCGCGCGCAAGGCGCTCGAAGGCAATGACATCAACGCCATCAAGCGCGCCGCCGAAGAACTGGGCTACGCCTTCCAGCAGATCGGGGCCAGCATGTATGGCCAGCAGGCCGGCGGCCCCGGTGACATGCCCGGCGGCGATGGCTACGGCGAGCCGACCGACGAAGACGTGATCGAAGGCGACTTCACCGAGCAGTAAATGCCCCCTGCTCACGGCGCAGCGTACAGGCCCCGCCGGGCTTGTACGCTGTTTTTGTGGGCGGGATTGGCCAACTCAGCCCGGAGCAGTGTGTGGCGGAGGGGCGGCGAGGCGCGTTAGCGCCGGGCGGAGGTGAGGTGACGTAGGGGAGTATGGCCATACGCCCCATATGCGTCAACTCAAGCCTGGCTGTGCGGGCCTCACCCCCTCAAT
>CAYNHD010000374.1:0-4039 GCA_964396775.1 uncultured Thermoflexus sp.
GCATAACACGCTCTAGAGCAGCTTAAGCTGGCCCGCGCAGTCCTCCGCTGGCCCGGCTACGCTTTCCAGGTCGCGGCGCTGCTTGTAGGAGTCGATCTCGGCCTCGGCCCAGGCGACGATGTGCTTGATCGAGGCGCGCCAGGCGGCGCTCTGCTGGCCCAGGCCGAGGTCGGGGCGCGCCTCGCACACGATGTCGTAGACGCGCTCGCGGCCCAGCGCCGCCAGCACCAGGGGGACGAACAGCCGGTAGTTGCTCACAGTGGGCGCGATGCAGGACTCAGGGCACCCGACGCGGCGCAGGGCCTCTTCGAGCGCCTGCTGGTTCAGAATCTCCGGTCGCTTGGGCATGGCTTGCACTCCCATCCTCACGACGGTCATCTATGTGTAGTGTACGCGATCACGGGTGCGCCAGACAAGTGAGGAACGGCAAACAAAAACTCGGCGGTGCGCCGAGTGTGAAGAGTGGCGACGGTGTGATTTGAACACACGACCCAGGGCTTATGAGTCCCCTGCTCTACCGCTGAGCTACGTCGCCGGACTAGCCGGATATTATACCAGGGGGCGTGGGCGCGTCAATGGTTTTTCGCCTGCGATTTCTGCCGCCAGACGCTCAGCGAATGACCTCCCAGGCCAGATGCGCCAGCTCCGGCGCGATGAGCTTCTCCCAGGCAAGTTGCACAGCCGCGGGCGATCCGGGGGTGGAGATGATAACCTTGTTGCGATAGACGCCAGCAGTCGCACGGGAGAGCATCGCCGCCGCGCCCACCTGTTGGTAGCTGAGCATTCGGAACAACTCGCCGAAGCCGGGCAGCACCTTCTCCAGCTTGCGGCTGAGGGCATCGTAGGTGCGGTCGCGGGGCGAGATGCCCGTGCCGCCGTTGAACAGGATCACGCGCGCTTCGCTTGCTGCCAACTCGTCCAGCACAGCCCTCACCTGATCCGCCTCATCTTTGATAATCTGATAGGCGACCACATGGTGCCCGGCAGCGACGATCTGCTCGCGCAGGTAGGCGGCATTCACGTCGCTTTCGGGGGTGCGCGTGTCGCTGACGGTGACGATGGCGACGGGCACCGGCCCCTGCTGGGCGGCGGTTGCTTTGTGCTGGGCGCTGCTGGAACTCATAGGGCCTCGCTGGTGTGTGGGACGCTGGCTGCCAAGTGACGTTCATCATAGCAGCGGAACAGACGGGGGGCAACCCTTGAGGGGACCACGAATGAGTTATCAGGCAGTGGTCGAAGGCCCCCATCCCCCGATCCCTTCCCCCAGCAAATGGGAAAAGGGGCGAGCGGCTTCCCAGATCATCCCCCCTCTAACTGCGCTGGAGGGAGGATCGAGGGGGAGGCGTCCAGCGAGTATTCCCGAACTTCCCCTGGCGACAGGTTGTTCGTGGACCTGCCCTTGAGGGCAGCCTCCACGTGTGGAGTCTTGCGGCGCAGGAACGCGGTCTACACCGTGTGCATGTAGCGCTTGATCTCCCAGCTAGTCACATGAATGCGATATTCGTCCCATTCCATGCGCTTGGCTCGTTCATAGACGTTATAGATGTGATCGCCGAGCGCCCTGCGCACAATCTCGTCTTCGGCCAGCGCGTCCAGTGCCTCTTCCAACGTGCCGGGCAGCACATCCACGCCGTTAGCCTCGCGTTCGGTGGGTGTCCAGTGAAAGACATCATCGGAGACAGGGGGTGGCGGTTCAAGCCCGCGCTCGATGCCGTCCAGTCCCGCTTCGAGCATGACGGCGAAGGCCAGGTAGGGATTGCAGCTTGGGTCGGGGAAGCGTAGCTCGACGCGCGTGCTGTTCTCGCGGCCCGGCGAATAGCGCGGCACGCGCACCAGGGCCGAGCGATTGCGCTGCGCCCAGCAGACGTAAACGGGCGCTTCGTAGCCGGGGGTCAGGCGCTTATAGCTGTTGACGGTCGGGGCGACGACAGCAGCCAGGGCGCGGGCGTGAGCAAGCTGCCCGGCGACGAACTGGCGCGCAATAGCCGACAGGTTGAACACGCCCGACGGGTCGTACATCCTGGTCTCGCCGGTCTTGCGGTCCGTCAGGCTCTGGTGGACGTGCATACCGCTGCCGTTGATGCCAAAGACGGGCTTGGGCATGAAGGTGGCGATCAGGCCGTGCTTGGCGGCGATGCCCTTGACGGTGTACTTGAAGGTCACGGAGTTGTCGGCGGCGTGCAGGGCCTGCTCGTAGCGAAAGTCAATCTCGTGCTGGCCGATGGCCACCTCGTGATGGGCCATCTCGACATGGATGCGCAAGGCCAGCAGCGCACGGGTGATGTCGCTGCGCACGCGCTGAGCCTCGTCTCCGGGCGAGAAATCGAAATAGCCGCCGACATCGTGGGGGACTGCTTCACGACCGTTCTCGCGGAAAAGGAAGAACTCCAGTTCTGGCCCCGTGTTGTAGACGAGGCCGAGCTTTTCGGCGTGGGCCATCGCGCGCTTGAGCGCATAGCGGGGGTCACCTTCAAACGGGTCGCCATCTGGGTTATACACGTCGCAGATGATGCGCGCGCGCCGCCCCAGCGGGTCGTCCAGCGTCCAGGGCAGAATGCGAAAGGTGACGGGATCAGGCCGCAGGAACATATCCGATTCCTGAATGCGAGCGAAGCCCTGAATCGAAGACCCGTCGAACCACACGCCGCGCTCAAGTGCTTCCTCCAGCCCCACATCCTGGATGGTCACGCTTTTCGTCGCGCCGAAGATGTCGGTGAACTGCAAGTCAATGAACTTCACGCCCTCTGCCTTGACGGTCTCAAGAATCGCGTGGGCTTTGTCTTCCATGGTCGTGGCTCCTGTCTGCAACGGTCGGTACACGCTGATTATAGTGGCGCAGCGATCCAGAGCCACTACCCGGTTTGTGCATTACTCACAAGAAACAAAACAACCCAGCAGCCTGTCTAGATGATCTGCTGGGGCAGTTCAGAAGGCATTGGGCAAGTTGCCCAATCAAGGTTGGGCGGCAGACTCGCTGAGGAACAACCGCACCGCTTCGGCGGAGTTAAGCGTATGGCGTTGGGCGTCGCGGTCAATGCGCTTGACCAGGCCCGACAGCACGTCCTTCGGCCCCAACTCGACGAACGTCTCGATACCGCGCGCGCGCATCGCCTGGACGGACTCCGTCCAGCGCACGGTCGAGGTGAGCTGCGCGCCAAGCTCGGCGCGAATCGCCTCGGCGGACTCCAGCGGCGCGGCGTGCACGTTGCCGATCACGGGCAGCCGGGGGGCGCTGAAGGGCGTGTCAGCCAGCGCGCGGGCGAAGTCGGCGGTGATGCTCTCCATCAGCGGAGAGTGGGAGGCCACACTGACCGCCAGCGGGACGACACGCTTGGCCCCGGCCCCCTCGATGCGGGGCAAGGCCAGTTCCAGGGTTGGCTTGTCGCCGGAGATAACCACCTGGCCGGGGCAGTTGTCGTTGGCGATGACCAGCGGGCGACCGGTCTGGGCGCTTGCCTCAGTGCAGATAGCGGCCAGCGCCCCGGCCTCCAGCCCCAGGACGGCGGCCATAGCGCCCGGCGCGCGCCGGCTGGCCTCGTGCATCAGCCGCCCGCGCTCGCGGACCAGGCGCAGCCCGTCTTCAAAAGTCATGGCACCGGCAGCGGTCAGGGCGGTTAGTTCGCCGAGGCTGTGCCCGGCGGCGCATGCCGGTTGAAACGCATCGCCCAGCGCCTCGCTCAGGGCGCGCACCAGGGCGACGCCCATGATGAACAAGGCCGGCTGGGTGTTGAGGGTATCGTTGAGCGTTTCAGCGGGGCCGTTGAAGCACAGGTCGCTGAGGGAGAAGCCGAGCACCTCGTCGGCCTGGGCGAAGATGGCCCGCGCGTAGGGGAAGGCGGCAACCAGGTCGCTCCCCATGCCGACCTCCTGCGATCCCTGGCCGGGGAAGATAAGCGCGGTAGTTCGCCAATTGATCATCGAGTGTCCCTTCTTTCTGGTAGCGGGCTGGTTACGCGCCGGGGTTCATAACGCAAAGAGCCGTGCTCGTCAAGGCACGGCCCCCAGCGAGTGGATAAAGTTAAGGACATACGAAATCTCG
>CAYNHD010000375.1:0-4010 GCA_964396775.1 uncultured Thermoflexus sp.
GTGGCGTGGACTTCCGTCGCGCCTGCCTTCAGCGCGCGCAGCAGCGCGTCCTGATCCACCGGGATGCGGTAGACGCGCACGCCCGTCGCGTGGTAGATGGCGTTGGCGATGGCCGGCGTGGTGTTGATCGAGGTGATCTCACCCACTCCCTTCGCCCCAAACGGCCCGCTAGACACCTGCTCCTCGACGAAGTGCGAGACGATCTCCGGCGTGTGCTTGATGCTGGGAATCTTGTAGCGGGCGAACAGCGTAGACCAGGGCACGCCGTCTTCTACAATGTACTCTTCGGTCAGGCAGTTGCCCATGCCCATGACGATGCCGCCCTCGACCTGCCCTTCGAGCGTCTTGGGGTTGATCGCCCGGCCCACGTCGTTGGCGGCGATGACCTTGAGCACCTTCACCGCGCCCGTCTCCAGGTCTACTTCTACCAGCGCGGCCTGCGTGGCGTAGGAGAAGGCGAAATGCATGTCGCCCCCCGTGCCCAGCGGCTGCGTCTTGGGCGCGTCGTAGACGTAGCGCACCTTCGCTTCCTGGCCCTGCTCGCGCATCCAGCCCACCACGTCGCCGATGGTCACAGTGGAGCCGTTGGCGCGCAGGTGACCGCCCTCGAAGCGAATCTGCTCCGGCGCGACGCCCAGCCGCTCGGCGGCGGCGGCCAGCGCCTGGCGCATGGTGATCGCGGCGTGGCGGGCGGCGTTGCCGCTGACGTACGTCTGGCGCGAGGCGGTCGTCGGGCCGCCATCGGGCGTCAGGTCGGTGTCGGAGAGCAGAACGCGCACGCGCTCGACGGGCATCCCCAGTTCCTCCGCCGTCACCTGGGCCAGCACCACGCTGAGACCCTGGCCCATGTCGGCGGACGAAGTGCGCACCTCGGCGGACGAGTCGGCGAAGACCTCCACTTCCGCCGTCGAGCGATCCGGCGCGCCGCCGCCCAGCCCCGTATTCTTGTAGGCGCAGGCGACGCCCCAGCCGTAAGCCTTGTTGCCCTCGCGCCAGCCCCAGCGGAAGCCTGTTCCATCGCCGCGCATGTCGCGCTCGACGTGCTCAATCGTCTGGAGCAGACCGACGCTCTCGCGCAGAAGCTGACCGGTGGCCGTCGTCGCCCCGACGCGCTGCGCGTTCTTGCGCCGCAGTTCAACCGGGTCCATGCCTAGCGCCTCGGCGAGTACATCCATGTTCTGCTCGACGGCGAAGGCGGATTGCGTCACGCCGAAGCCACGGAACGCGCCCGACGGCGGGTTGTTGGTGTACATGGCGTAGCAGTCAATTTTGGCGTGCGGCACCACGTAGGGGCCGGTGGCGTGCGTGGTGGCCCGCGTCATCACTTTGTCCGACAGGCTGGCGTAAGCGCCCGCGTCGCCGTAGAGCGTCGCCTGGACGGCGGTCAGCGTCCCGTCGCGCTTGGCCCCGGTCTTGATGCGGATGATCGTCGCGTGGCGCTTGGGGTGGAAGAGCAGCGACTCCTGGCGCGTGTAGAGCATCTTCACGGGGCGACCGGTGACCTGGGCGAGCATGGCGGCGTGAATCTGCCCGGCGATGTCCTCTTTGCCGCCGAAGCCGCCGCCGATCAGGGTGCCGCGCACGCGAATCTGGTCTTCGGGCAGGCCGAGCGCGGTGGCCGTCTGGCGGCGATCCTCGTAGGGAATCTGCGAGCCGACGTAGATGGTCAGCTTGGGGTGCTCGGCGTCGTAGCCCGCCGGGACGCCGATGGCGCACTCCGGCTCCATGAAGGCGTGCTCGACCGTCGGGGTGCGGTATTCGCGCTCGACGATCACATCAGCCTCAGCGAAGCCCTGCGCGATGTCGCCGGCGCGCACCTTGATATGCTTGAGCAGGTTGCCCGTCTCCCATTCCTCGTGGACGAGCGGCGCTTCTGGCGAGTGGGCGAACTGCGGGTCGCCGACGACGGGCAGCGGCTCGTAGTCCACCTCGATCAGTTCCAGGGCGCGGGCGGCGGTGTCGGCGTCGTCCGCGGCGACGATGGCTACCGCGTCGCCCAGGTAGCGCACCTTGTCGGCGCACAGCACCGGCCAGTCGGCGTAGATCAGCCCGTGAACGTTCTTGCCGGGCACGTCCTCGTGGGTCAGCACGGCGTGCACACCCGGCAACGCTTTGGCCTTACGGGTGTCAATGCGCGTGATGCGCGCGTGCGGGTAGGCGGCGCGCAGCGTGCGCCCGATCAACATGCCGGGGAAGGTGTAATCGTCGGCGAACTTCGCCCGCCCGGTCACCTTGTCCACGATCTCCTGCGGCGGGACGGGGCGGCCCACTGCGTTGAGCGGGGCGACGGTCTCGCGCGGCTGCCAGGGGATCGGCCCCTCGCCGCGCAACTCGCTGGCCGCTGAGTGAATGGCGTGGATCACGCTGGTGTAGCCCGTGCAGCGGCAGAGCGTGTCCTTCAGCGCGACCTTGATCTCGTGGTCGGACGGGGCCGGGTTGCCGTCGAGCAGGGCTTTGGCGGTCATGATCAGGCCGGGCGTGCAGAAGCCGCACTGCACCGCGCCGTGCTCGACGAAGGCCCGCTGGAGCGGATGCAGCTCGTCGCCGCGCGCCAGCCCCTCGATGGTGGTGATCGCCGCGCCCTGCGCCTTGAACGCCGGGTAGATGCACGAGTCAACGGGCGTGCCGTTCACCAGGACGGTGCACAGGCCGCACTCGGCCTCCTCGCAGCCGATCTTGGTGCCCGTCAGGCCCAGGTCATAGCGCAGCACATGGGCCAGCGTGCGCGATTCGGGAACGTCCAGATCATAAGGTTTGTCGTTGACAGTGAGATGCAGTCTGCTCATGGAGAGTGCCTCTATAACGTTAAGGGCGGTCGGTCAGTCGTCAGTGATCAGTTTTCAGTGGTCAGTGATCAGTGTCCGGCTATCGGCTCTCAGCTTCTGAGAGCAGTCATCCGTATTCTTTCGAGCTGACCACGACACCCTGCTGAAAACTGAAAACCGATCACTGATCACCTCATTCCTATTCCATGCCTACGCCTTCGGGAATCGCTTCGCCGGTGCGCGCGCGTTGGACGGCCAGGGGCAGCACGCGGCGCAGCAGCACCCCGATCATCTCCTGGCGGTATTCAGCGGTAGCGCGGTATTTGCTCGTGCGCGGGTGTAGCGTCTCGTGGGCGACGCTCACGGCCCGCTCAACGGCTTCCGCGCCGACCGCCGCCCCGCGCAGCACCTCCTCGACGGCCTCGGCCCGCGCCGGGACTTTGGCCACCGGCCCGATGCAGATACGCAGGTCGGCGAAACGCGCGCCGGACTCGTCCAGGCGCACCCAGGCCGCGCAGCCCAGAATCGGCAGGGCGACGCCCTGCGGGCGCATGATGCGCTTGAAGGCGCTGCCCTCACGCGGGCCGCACAGCCGGAAGCGGAAGCCAACCAGCAGGTCGCGCGTCTGGTCCAGGCACGACTCGCCCGGCCCGACGAAGAGATCGCGCAGCGGCAGCCAACGCCGCACGCCGTCGAGGGCGACATCGGCCTCGGCATCAAGCGCGACAAGCGACGTGGTGCCATCCCCGGCGGGCAGGGCGTGGGCCACGTTGCCGCCGATGGTGCCCACGTTGCGCACCTGCGGCCCGCCGACCACGCCGCAGCTTTCCACCAGGCAGGTCGCCCGCGCCGCCAGCACAGGCGACTCCACGATCTGGGCATGGGTGACGCCCGCGCCCAGGTAGATCGTGTCGTCTTCCTGGCGCAGATCGCTGATACCTTGAATGCGGGTGATGTCCACCAGGGCGTCGGGCCTGGGCATGTTTCCATGCCGGATGTCCAGCAGCAAGTCGGTGCCGCCCGCGATCACGCGGGCGCGGCCCTGGTAGCTGGCCAATAAGGTGAGGGCTTCATCAACGGAGGTGGGGGTATGGTAATGCGTCCAAAGTGACATGGATCGTCCATTCTATGCGCGCCAGGCGCTTATTTTCGGCGGATGCTGGCGGCTGGGGGCACTTTTCGGTGAGCGAGGGTGCTCAGCGCCGCCGCGCCCACAGGGGCACGAACGACCTCCAGCCGGAGGCG
>CAYNHD010000376.1:0-3999 GCA_964396775.1 uncultured Thermoflexus sp.
GAGGGGGCCGGGGGGTGAGGCTATGCAGCGCCTGCGGGCGATCTACCCTTCCCGATTCGGGGATTCCTCACTATAATAGAGCACGCCAGCGGGGAAGTGGCGGAAGTGGCAGACGCGCATGACTTAGGATCATGTGGAGCGATCCATGTGGGTTCGAGTCCCACCTTCCCCATCGCGCGGGGCGCGCGTCGCAGCGCCCTGTTTTTGTGCGTAAGACCTCTGCAAGAAATCCCCGCCGCTGATGGTCGCTGGTTAGCCGCAATGTTATAATCGCGTGGTGCGAGACAGTGAAGGACAGCATGTTGAACGTTCAAACCGATCATCTGGAAAACCACACCGCCCGCTTGACGGTTGAAGTGGACGCCGAGCGCATTGACAAGGCGATGCGCCAGGCAGCGCGCCGCCTCAGCCAACACGCCAAGATTCCTGGTTTCCGTCCCGGCAAGGCTCCCTACAACATCGTCCTGAACCTGTTCGGACGCGAGTACGTGCTCGACCAGGCGCTGGAGACCATCAGCCAGGACATCTACAGCGAGGCACTGGCAGCATCGGGCGTCCGGCCATACGCACCGGGCAGCCTGGAAGACATTTCCGAAGACGGGCGGAAGCTCGTGTTTATCGTGCCCAAGTTCCCAACCGTCACCCTGGGCGACTATCGCGCCATCCGCGTCGAAGCCGAAGACACCGAAGTGACCGATGAGATGGTTAACGAAGCGATGGAGGAATTGCGCGAGCGCCAGGCGGTGATCGAACCCGCCGAGCGCCCGGCGCAGTTGGGCGACGTGGTGACGATGGAACACCTGGAGATCAGAGTCCTGGCCGAGCATGAAGACGACGAGGACGACGACGAAAACGACCTCGACGACGTTGATGACGATGATGAAGAGAGTGACGACGATGACGAGAAAGCGGTCCTGCTTCACCGTCACGACTTCGACGTAGTGCTTCACGGCGACAGGCGCGACCTGGTTCCCGGCTTCGCGGCGAAGATCGTCGGCATGAGCGCCGGGGACAAGGCCGAATTCGAGCTGGAAGTCCCTGCCGATCACGACGACGGCTTCATCGCCGGGCAGACCTTGCGCGTTGAGGCCCATGTCGCCCAAGTGAAGTCGCGCATGCTGCCCGAATGGAGCGACGCGCTGGCCAAAACCTTGAGCGAGGACACGTTCGAGACGATCCTGGAGCTTCGCCAGGATGTGCGTAGACAACTGACCGAGCAAGCCGAACAGCGGACGCGCCAGATCATCGCCGAAGAGGCGCTGGCGAAGATGATCGAGGAGGCGACGCTCAGCTATCCTGAAGAAGCCGTTCAGGAGATGGTCTCTGAACTGGTGGCAGAACTGGAGAACACCGTGCTGCGCGGGCAGGGCCTGACGCTCAAGGACTTCCTCCAGATCAGCGGCATGACCGAGAAGGACTTGCGTGAGCGGTACCGCAATCGGGCCGAAATGCGTACCAGGAGCGCGCTGGTGTTCAACGAATTCCTGCGCCAGGAGAAGGTATTCGCATCCGACGCCGATATTGACGCCGAGATCGAGCGCATGAGCGCCTCCTTCGGCGAGACGCAGGCACCAGTGTTCAAGCGGTATTTCTCCAGCGCGCAGGGCCGCTGGAGCATCGGAACCGACCTGACTACCAGCCGGGGGATTGACCGGTTGGTGGCCATTGCCAGGGGTGAAGACATCCCGGCCCCCAGCGAAGCAGCCGATGAGCAGCCCGCCGCCGCAGAAGAAGCTGCTGGCGGGATGGATGCCGCTGCGCCGGTGATCGCGCCGGAGGGCGACGCGGCCAGCACGACGGCTGAAGAACGGTAAGCACTCCGGCGGCAAGGTCATGCCATCCCCGTCGGTTACGACTGTGAGCAAGGAGCGACATCCTATGGACCTGTACAACGGCTTGATCCCGATGGTCATCGAGACCAGTGGCCGGGGCGAGCGCGCCTACGACATCTACTCGCTGCTGCTGAAAGAGCGCATCGTCTTCCTGGGCACCGGCATCAGCGACCAGATCGCTAACCTGATCGTCGCGCAGCTTCTTTACCTCAACCGGGAAGACCCGGAGCGCGAGATTCAGATGTACATCAACTCGCCGGGCGGCATGATCTACGCAGGGCTGGCCATCTACGACACCATGCGCCAGATCAGCGCGCCGGTCATGACGGTGGCGGTCGGCCTGACGGCCTCCTTCGGGACGGTGCTGCTGGCGGCGGGCACCAGAGGTCGTCGCTTCGCCCTGCCCAGTGCGACCATTCACATGCACCAGCCCTGGACATCGGGCGGCGGCGGCCAGGCGACCGACATCGAAATCCAGGCCCGCGAGATTCTGCGCCAGCGCGATCTGCTCAACACCATCCTGTCGGAGCGCACCGGGCAGCCGCTGGAACGCATCGAAGAAGACACCGACCGCGACTTCTACATGACGGCGCAGCAGGCCAAAGACTACGGCCTCATTGACGACATCCTCGCCCCGCCGGCCAAAGAAGACAAGAGCAAGAAAGACGGGAAGTAGGGGTAAGGCATCGTGAGCTACCTGATCGGACCGCAACGCTGCTCGTTCTGCCGGCGCTCCATCGAAGAAGTGGGGCAACTCATCCCTGGGCCGGACGGTGTGTTCATCTGCGACGAATGTGTTCACCTGTGCTACGACATTCTGCACGAGCAGAGTGCGGGCAGCGACAGTGACTTCCGCGTGGAGAACGTGCCCTCCCCGCGCGAGATTCTGGCTGAGCTAGATAAGTACGTCATCGGGCAGGACAAGGCCAAGCGTGTGCTCTCGGTCGCTGTCTACAACCACTACCAGCGCGTCAACGCGGGCGGGGCGATTGCCGATGTCGAGCTAGACAAGAGCAACGTCCTGCTCATCGGGCCGACCGGCAGCGGCAAGACGCTGCTGGCGCAGACCCTGGCTCGCCTGCTGGACGTGCCCTTCTGCATCTCCGACGCGACCTCGCTCACTGAGGCCGGCTACGTCGGCGAGGATGTCGAGAACATCCTGCTGCGCCTGATCCAGGCGGCGGACTACGACATCGCCCGCGCACAGAAGGGCATCATCTACATTGACGAGCTGGACAAAACCACGCGCAAGAGCGGCGATAACCCGTCCATCACCCGCGACGTGAGCGGCGAGGGCGTGCAGCAAGCTCTGCTGAAGATCATCGAAGGGACGGTCGCCAACGTCCCGCCGCAGGGCGGGCGCAAGCACCCGCACCAGGAGTTCATCCAGATTGACACGCGCAACATCCTGTTCATCTGCGGCGGCACCTTCGACGGCCTGCACGAGATCATCGCCGACCGCGTGGGCGTCAAGGGCGCGCTGGGCTTCGACAAGGCGGGCGCAGCCAGCAATGTCACCGAGAGCCAACTGCTGCACCAGGTCTCGCCCGAAGACCTGATCAAGTACGGCATGATCCCGGAACTGGTAGGGCGGCTGCCGGTGACGACGGTGGTAGACCCGCTCGACCGCGAGACGCTCGTGCGCGTGCTCACCGAGCCGAAGAACGCGCTCGTCAAGCAGTTCCAGCAGATGTTCGCCCTGGACAACGTGGAGCTAATCTTCACCGACGATGCCTTGCGCGCTGCGGCAGACCTCGCCTCCGAGCGCGAGACTGGCGCGCGCGGCCTGCGTAGCATTGTCGAAGGGGCGCTGCTCGACGTGATGTTCGAGATTCCCTCGCACCGCGACATCATCAAGCGCGTCATCGTGGACGCCGAGGCCATCACCGGGCGCGGTCGCCCGCAGATCGTCGTGGAAGGCGACCAGCAGCTTCAGTGGCGCGATGACGGCTCGCTGACGCACCAGCCTGCCGCCTGATCGCGCCTGCTAACCACGAGTGCCTGTCCCGTCTCCGGCCCGACCTGCCGGAGACGGTTTGTTGGTGGGCGAGGCCTCACCGCCGCGCGGCGCGGACGCGCCGCGCCCCCCCCACACCAATTGTATGGGGGGGGGGAAGCCCAGCGCAGCGGGGCGGGGGGGGTGGCTTCAAAAGGCGGGTGAAACACA
>CAYNHD010000377.1:0-3984 GCA_964396775.1 uncultured Thermoflexus sp.
CGGTCCAAGTCCCCCTCTCTAGCTCGGCTGGAGAGGGGGATTGAGGGGGTGAGGCGGGGCGTATGGCCATACGCCCCTACCTGACAGGTTTTGATGCACCCGGCACCGGAATCTACCCGCTTTGCCGCACTGCGGAACCTTTGGGCCGCTTTGAGCGTCTAGATTCCGGCAGGCAGTCGCACGGCAAGCAGCAGAGTGAGCGTGCAGTGCCGGGCGGTAATGCCTGCTACGATGATCCCATGTGTCCGCTTGGAGTGTGTCTGAGGAGTCACGCAATGTCTCACAAGAAAACCCTGATGGTGGTAGGAACTCTGGCCGTGTTGGTCGCTGTGATGGCTGGCGCGCTGAGTTTCCGCGCGCAGCCGGCAAGCGCCGCGCCGCAGCAGCAGGCGGGCGAGTCGCCGCGCGCGATCACGGTGACCGGTTATGGCTCTGCCTTTGGCGCGCCAGACATCGTGATGCTCGGCCTGGGCGTCGAGATCGTCAATACCGACATCGTGGCAGCGATGGACGAGACGACCGCCCGCATGAACGCGGTTACGGACGCTCTCAAGGCCGGCGGCGTTGCCGCTGAGGACATCCGCACCGATCACTACTCGATCTACCAGGATTACGGCTACAGCCCGGCTCCTATGGGCGAGACTCCGGGCCAGCCGCAGTATCGCGTGTCGGTGGGCGTCACCGTCACCGTCCGCGAGACGGAGACGGTTGGCGAGTTGCTGGCGGCGGCGGTGCAGGCGGGCGCGAACATGGTCAACTATCTCCAGTTCGACATCGAAGATCGCGCGGGCCTGGAAGCGGAAGCCCGTAACCTGGCTGTGGCGGACGCGCAGTCGCGCGCCGACCTGCTGGCGGCGGCGCTCGGTCTGAGCGTTGGTGAGCCGCTGACGATCACCGAGGGCGGCAACGTGTACCCGGTGCCCGGTCTGGGCGGCGGCGGCGCGGCCTATGCCGAAGCAGCCCCCATCAGCCAGGGCACGCTGCGCGTGGACATGCAGGTGACGATCACCTTCGCCCTGCAGTAGGGACACACCGCCCTACGCCTCACCTGCCTCTCCCCCCCCAAGTCCCCCTCTCCAGCCGAGCTAGAGAGGGGGACTTTGACCGCCGGACATGGCGCTTCCCCCTCCCTGGCTTTTGCAGAGCCGGGGCGCGACTCACGCAACTCTTATGCGGTGCTAATCCGGTTCTTGCGCTGCGCTGACGCAATTTTTACACGAGCGAGTCATGATAGGGACAGTTCGGACGGGAAACTGACCGTGGCTTACTGGAAGCGAGGAGGATTGCACCATGCGTAGCCTGATTCGTTGGAACCCGCAGCGCGAGACATCGCTGACCGATCCGTTCCGCGCGATGGACGAGCTGTTCAGCGAGCTGTGGCGCGGCTGGCCGTCGTTCTTCGACAGCGAGACGCGCCGCCCGCTGCTGCGCCCGGCGATGGATGTCGTAGAGAACGACCGCGAGATCGCCATCCGCATTGACCTGCCCGGCATCAAGCCGGAGGATGTCAAGGTCGAGATGGAGGACAACGTGCTCACCGTGAGCGGTGAGGTGGGCGACACCATCGAGAAGGAAGGCGACCGCTACCACTACCGCGAGCGCAGCTATGGCTCGTTCCAGCGCAGCCTGCGCCTGCCGAGCACAGTGGACACCGACAAGGTGGACGCTTCGTTCGAGAATGGCGTGCTCAACATCGTGCTGCCCAAGCTGCCCCACGCCCAGCCCAAGCAGATTTCGATCAAGGCGGGCAAGAAATAACACCCGCCCATTCACACCGCCGCAGCCGCCGGGACGCCCCTCCCGGCGGCTTTTCGTTGGGCGAAATCTCACCGCAGAGGCGCAGAGCGCGCAGAGAAGAGCAGGAAAGGCGGCCTTCCGAAGTCCAGGCTCTGGTTACCGCACCGCATCCCCGGCGGGCGGCGATGGGCGCGCCATCTCGCGCCGTTTTTGCACGTTGTGCTCGATCTGGTAGAGCACCACGACCAGCGAGACGATCAGCACGGCCAGCGTCAGGTCTGCTTTGGAGCGAGCCGCCATATCCTCCGGGTCAACGGCCAGCAGCACGATGAAGATCAGGCTCAGCCCGTGCAGCACCTTGCCGGTGAGCATGGGCACCACCGTCTTGCCGAGCGGGTACTGCACGAGCGCCAGGGGCACCATCACCCAGTCGTCGGGCAGGACGGTGAACGCGGCCAGGAAGACAAGCAACGGCGCAGCGCGCGGGTGTTCTTCGGCGTAGGTGCGGATGCTCACCAGCAGCGGGCTGTATTCCAGATTCTGCTGCCCGGCGGCGATATTGCGGGCCAGCGCGTAGGTGATGATCTTGCCCAGCCCCGAACCCAGGCCGGTCACCACGCAGATGATCAGCATATCGAGCAGGCTGTGGCTGGCCAGGGCGACGGCGACGACGATGGCCGTGTACGGCACGCTGATCATGACGGCCAAGTTAGCCAGCAGCGCGCCCACGAACAGGCCGGCCAGCCCATAGCCAGCGGTCGCGTCAATCAGGGTAATGACGCGCTCCTGGACGCCAGCCAGGGTGCCGCTGTGCGACAGGCTGTACAGTGCGCTCAGCAAGACCCCGGTGATGAGCGCGTACTTGATCTCCAGCCGCCAACTCCTCAGCCGATGCCCTAACTGCTGGATGCCAGCGACAGACCTGCTCATGGCTCACCCGCCCTGGCCCAGGCGCGCCATCACGACGGCCCGAATCCGCTCCTGAATCGCCGCGCGGTCTCCCTCGCCGGCAATGCATACCCAGCGCGCCGGATCAGCGG
Source organism: uncultured Thermoflexus sp. (assembly GCA_964396775.1). Classification (GTDB taxonomy): domain Bacteria; phylum Chloroflexota; class Anaerolineae; order Aggregatilineales; family Aggregatilineaceae; genus UBA2029. The sequence continues at coordinate 2,778 of CAYNHD010000377.1, forward strand.
CCATCAGCGCCAGGTAGCCCTCGCGCACCCGCCGGTGAAACTCCAGCGACTCAGCGTCCAGGCGGTTCCACTCCGCGCCGTGTTCAGCGGCCTCCTGGCGACGGCGCAGCCCTTCCTCGGCGGAGATATCCAGGTAGAGGGTCAGGTCGGGGCGCAGGCCGCCGGTGGCGAAGTCGAGGATGGTGCGCAGCGTGGGCAGGTCGAGGCCGCGCCCGTAGCCCTGATAGGCCAGGGTGCTGTCCGCGTAGCGGTCGCAGACGACGACCTGCCCGGCCTGCAGGCGTGGGCGAATCTCCTGGGCGACCAGCTGGGCGCGTGACGCGGCGTAGAGCAGAATCTCGGTGCGGGGGTGCATCTGCACGTTGGCGATGTCGTGCAGCACGGCGCGAATCTGGTCGCCGATGGGCGTGCCGCCCGGCTCGCGCGTGTCGTAGACGGGGTAGCCCTGCGCGCGCAGATAGGGCACCAGCAGCCGGAACTGGGTCGTCTTGCCGCTGCCGTCTGGCCCCTCGAAAGTGATGAACACGCTGTTTCCCTCCGGCTAGCGCACGGCGATGTCGAGCGTCGCGCGGCGCGCCCGCTCGAACGACACGCCCAGCAGCCCGTCCTGCACCCAGACCGTCACCTCGCCGCTGACATTGCCCGGTTGCAGCGCGGTCAGGGTCAGGGTGACGGGCAGCTTGTCGCCGGCGAAGATGCGCTGATCCAGGGCGTACTCATCCCACGCGCCCAGCAGCGGGTAGCTACGCGCGCGCACGCCGCGAAAGGCTGGTTCCGTCGCCTCGACGCGCAGGGCGTCGCCCAGCGCCTCGTCCAGCCCGATTGCCGTGACGCGCACGGCGTCCAACGACACGTTCTCGATGGTCAGCGTCACGGTGAAGGTCTCCCCGGCGCTGGCAGTGACGCGGGCCGGATCGAGCGTCGTGCGAATCTCGTTCGGCTCGGCGGCCAACGAGCGCAGCCCGGCGGCGATCCCCAGGCAGCACAGTGTCAAAACCCCCAGCACGCCCAGCAGCAGAATCAGACGCCCCACGACGGCACTATCCTTTCCTGTCGCCCCTATGAAACTCGCCGGTCGTAAGTCCAGACCGGCGAGCGACCGCATGTGCCATTGTAGCGGGTGGGCGCAGGATGCGCCAGCACGGGCGTATTCCGGGAGTGGATAAGTTTAGGGATATGGGTAAAATGGGGACATGAAACACTGTCC
>CAYNHD010000378.1:0-3944 GCA_964396775.1 uncultured Thermoflexus sp.
TTTCAACCCCTATCCCCCAGCCCCTTTCCCCGCAAGCAGGGAAAGGGGAGCGATTCGCCCCTCCCCGTTGGCGGGGAGGGGCCACAAGGTGGGGTCAATGCGCCGCACCTGGCGTTGCGCGCTTCCCCCTGCGCTGAGCGCGTGGAGTTCATAATACGCTCTAGACTCCTCAGCGCGAAAGCGGCAGCGGGGTGTGCGCAAGCGCACCCCGTTTTTGTGCCATAGTGTCCGGCTCAGGGGGCGGCGGCGCTGTCCAGCGCGTCATGCTGCTCGAAGACGACCGTGGCCAGCGTGCGGTCGCAGTCCTCGGCGCTGAAGACGATCTCGACCGGCGCGGACAGGTAGCGCCCCATCCCCGTCAGTTGAACCCACACCCGCCGGTTGGTGCCCCCCGCAACGGCTAATTGCCATTGGCCGGCCTTGTGACCGGCGATCTCGCCGGTGACCAGCAGGCGCGGGGCGACATAATCGCCCCAGGCCAGCACACTAAAAGCATCGGTGGGCTGGCCGCTGCTGTCCAGCACGCTGCCGGTGATGACTTGCTCCGCGCACGAGTCGCCAGGGCCAAAGCTGGGCGAGTCGTCGCCTGGGGTGAAGGGGTACTGCCCGCTGACCAGCGCCGCGCCCGGCTCCGGCGACGGTGCGAAGTCGGACTGGGTGAAGTACATGCCGGGGGCCAGGGCGGTCAGCGTGGCCGCAAAGTCAGCCTCCTGGCTTGCTTCCTGGGCGTTGGCCAGGAGGATGATCAGCACGGCAGCGGTCAGCGTGCCCAGGAAGAGGAGCACCGTCCCGCCCAGCATCAGCCGGTACGCGCGGCTGGATGGCGGGGCGGAGCCGGATGCTGGATAAGACTCATCGGTCATAGAAGTCCCTCGAGCAATCCCCTCTCAAGAGTCACCTCAGAAAAGTGGACTCTTGATGGTCTGGCGCAACCTCACCCCCTGGCCCCCTCTCCGCTGGCGGAGAGGGGGAAGTTGAGCAAAGCGAAACGGGGGTGAGGTGAATAACCAGCGATCACGCTCAGTCTCATCGCCTCTGTTTCGACCTTTCGCTAACTCTTGCCCGCCTTCAGCCCTGGCTCCAGGGCACGGTAGGCGCGCAGCACTTCGGCCACGCTCCACGCCTGTGCCACAGCCCCGCGCGGCTGGTGAGGCGGATCGCCGTCGAAGATCTCGCCGAGCGTGCCCAGCCCTTGATCGGCCAGATGGTCGGCCAGCGGCTCCAGGTAGCTGAACGCGGTGCGCGCCTTGCCGTAGACGCGGTAATGGGCGATGGCGAACGGCCCCAGCAGCCAGGCCCAGGCGGTGCCCTGGTGGTAGGCGCTATCGCGCTGCAAGGGATCGCCACCGTAGTGCCCGGCGTACTCGCTTTCGTCGGGGGCCAGGCTGCGCAGCCCGTAGGAGACGAGCAACTCGCGCGCGCAGATGTCCACCACGGCCTGCGCCCGTTCGCCTTCCAGCAGCGGGAAGGACAACGCGACGGCGAAAATCTGGTTGGGCCGCAGCGTGGGGTCGTCGCCATCTGGCCCGTCCACCACGTCGTACAGGTAGCCACCATTGTACCAGAAACGCCGGGCGAAGCTCTCCTGAGCGCGGTCGGCCAGGGCCGTGTACTGGGCGGCGTCCTCGTCGTACCCCAGGGCAGCGGCCAGCTCAGCGGTGATGCGCAGGGCGTTGACCCACAGCGCGTTGATCTCCACCGCCTTGCCGACGCGCGGCGTCACCACCCAGTCGTCAATCTTGGCGTCCATCCAGGTGAGTTGCAGGCCAGGCGCGCCAGCGAAAAGCAGGCCGTCCGCCGGGTCCATGCGGATGTTGTAGCGCGTCCCCTCGATGTGCCAGCGCAGGATGTCGGCCAGCACGGGATATAAGTCCTGGAAGAGCGGATCGCTGGGGCCGGTTGCCTGGTAGTGCGCGTAAACCGCCTGGAAATACCACAGCGTGGCGTCTACGGTGTTGTATTCGGGCGCGCTGCCTGCGTCGGGAAAGCGGTTGGGCAGCATCCCCTGGTCCACGCAGCGGGCATAGGTGCGCAAAATCTCGGCGCTCTCCTCGACGCGCCCGACGGCCAGGGTCAGGCCGGGCAGGGCGATCATGGTGTCGCGGCCCCAATCGCTGAACCAGGGGTAGCCGGCCAGGATGCTCTTGCCCGGCGTGCCGTTCATGTCGCGCGTGACCAGAAACTGGTCGGCGGACAGAGCAAGCTGGCGAATCCAGGCGGGCGCGTCGTCCAGCCCGGCCCTGGCAAGCAGCGACTCCTGGCGTTGCTGTTCGGCCAGCAAGGCATCGTGCCAGGGCGGGGGGTCGCCCTCTTCGGCGGTGAAGACGAGGGCCAGGGTGCTGCCCAGGTCTAGCTCGGCGGTGAGGGACGCTGCGGCGAAGAGGTCTTCCTGGTCGCCCAGGCCGCGCCGCTTCTCCTCGGAAAGGTGGAAAGACCACCACCACTCGGAATCGGAGACGATGGCTCCCTGGTTGGTGAAGATACGCAGGGTGCCGCCCTCATTGCCATTGCGATCCGGGTGCTGGACGATGCGCACGCCCGCGCCGCACGACCAGGGCACGGGGATGGGCGTCACTTCCACCGGGTAGCCGCCTTTGGTCAGCTTGTGGTGATCGCGGTAAGCGCACAGCGGCTTGATGACCAGCTTGAGGTGCGCGGTGCCGCGCACGTAAGAATACGTGACGTAGGTCGTGTTCTGGCCGTGCGCCATCCAGATGCGCTGCACGAGGCGCACGTCGCCCAGCCCCCACACAAAGACGGGGATCGTCCCTTCCAGGTGAAAGCTCTCCAGGTGACGGTAGCCATCGGGCAGCACGACGCCCGCCGCCCATTCATGGGTCACCAGCGGCGAGCGACGCCCGTCAATGTCCACCCAGGTGTCGAGGTCGGCGACGAGCACAGTCCGGCGGGTGGGTGGCTGGAGCGAGGCGGTGAGCAGGCTGTGGTAGCGGCGCGTGCGCGCCCCCGCCAGCGTCCCCAGCGCGTAGCCGCCGATGCCGTTGGTGACGAGCCATTCGCGGCGCAGCAGCGCATCGAGCGTTTCACGACCAAAGTGGATCATTCAGGACTCCGCGCAAAGCTGGTTGTGGCGAACAGCCGCCCGTCCGGTATGAGCGGGTACGGGCGGCGAAGCGTCAGAACGAGGGGCGCACCGCGCGGGCGGTGATGAGGCATAGCGGCGCGCCCGCTGTCGTGTGCCTGCAAATCGGTATGGTCGCTAGTCGGGGCTGGTGTTGACCACTGAGTTGTCGCCGCTGAACGGGTTGGCGACGTAGCGATCGGCGTCCCAGTCGTTGTGCCACTGGCTGCCGTTGATCAGGTAGCGGAACTGGTACTCGCGGTTGGGTTCCAGGTCCAGCGAGACCTTGAACTTGCCGTTCTTGTAGCGCGTCATGGGGGTGGCGGCTTCGTCCCAATTGTTGAAGTCGCCCACCACATACGCGCTCTCTGCGTTGGCGGCGATGGAATCGGGGAGCGTGAACTCCACCTTCACTTTGCCGCTCTTGAGAAAACGCTTTGTGAACATCCTGCTACTCCTTGTACATACGGGCTTGCGCCGCCGATTCTACCACACGTCACAGACAGTACCAGGGTCAGTGTGTGAGTGCCGGTGCGGTTGGCAACAATGGCGGGGTGCGATGAGGCGCTCACAGCGGATTTTGCCTAGACCAGGGCTGCAATCCGCTGACTAGATTATCGCACGACCGCTTGCCGCCCCGCCAGCGGAAAAGGGGGAGCAAGGCACAGGGTTTCCCCTCGCCCCGTTGAGGGAGAGGGGCGCAGGGGTGAGGGGGGGTCCATACACGCTCTCAGCGAGGTGAGGTTCCGTAGGGGCGTGTGGCGATACGCCCCCTATGCGTCACCAAGAGGCCGTTTGAAAAGGCCTGCTACCCCACCCTAAATCCCTCCCCGCCTGCGGGGAGGGACTTCAAGAGCAGTCCTTT
>CAYNHD010000379.1:0-3920 GCA_964396775.1 uncultured Thermoflexus sp.
TGACTAACGCTCGCGAAAATTGTGCTCGGCGATGGCCTCGTAGGCGGGCGCTTGCTGCCAGTCCGGGCGAATCAGCGAGTAGGGCACGTTGTCATTGGTGGCGTCCCAGCCCGCCTGCGGCCCGTAGTTCAGGTTCCACACCCAGGCCAGCCAGACGAAGCCCCAGCTTTCCATCCCCTCAATCGCCTCGCCGAGGAACTGCGCCTGTTCGGCCAGCGTGTTGTCGTTGGCGAACTCGAAGCCGCGCGGGTAGCCGTTGAGGTCTTCGGTGGTGGGCCAACCGAATTCGGTGATGCACAGCTTCTTGTTGCTGCCCGCCTGCTGGATGCGCTGGGCGTAGCCGTTGAGCGTGCTGTAGAACGACCACGAATGGTGTGGGTTGTCGAACGGGCCGCGGAAGGTAGCGCGTGGGTCGTTGGGCACCTGGTTCCAGGGCACGTTGGGGCCGATGTTGTAGCCGTTGTGGTGCGCGCCGACGCAATCGGCTGTCTCCAGCACCCCGGCCTGGATCAGCATATCCATATACACAAAATCATCATAGGCCCTTACACCGCCATCCCCGCCGGTCGGTGAGAGCGCCCCGCTGATGACGATGATCCCCGGATCAACAGCCTTGATCGCGCTGTAGGCAATGCGCAGCAGCGTGACGTAGTTCTGCGCGTTCAGCCCGTAGATGGACGCCCACTCGCGGTCAAGATTCATCTCATTCCACACTTCGATGGCGTGCACCATGCCGGGGTAGCGGTACAGCAGCGTGGTGATGAAATTGGCATAAGTCTGCGGGTCAGTGGGCGGCCCTCCAAGAGGCTTACCGTCTACATCCACGCGAGGGGCACCCGGCTCGCGCGCCCACTCTGGCGCAGTGACGATGCTGAGCATGACCTTGTTGCCGTACTCTTTGGCCAGCGGCAGCGTCACGTCCAGTTCAGACCAGTTGTACTGGCCCGGCTGCGGCTCGACCACTTCCCAGCGCACCTGTTCCTTGATCCAGCCGAGTTTCAGCTTGTCGCGCACCTCACCCATCCACAGCTTGTACACTTCCGGGTCCATGTTCGACTGCACCTGGATGCCAAGCTGGAAGCCGCCCACGTCAATCGGGCGCGGGGTCAGCGTGGGGATGGGCGTTGCCACCTGACGGGCGGGTTGGGCACCGCTCGTCGCAGGGGGCGCAGCCACTACACGGGCCGCCGGCTCGTCCGGCTCGCCCGCCTCAGGAGCGGGCGCAACAGCGGACTGACCGGCTGTGTCAGCGGCGGGCGCTGCTTCCTCAACAGCGGACGCTGCGGCGGCGGGCTGTTCCGCCGCAGGGGGCGCGGCTTCCAGCGGCGCAGCTAGCTCTTCCGCTGGTGGAGCGGCGAGCGGTGCAGCGTCCACCAGGGAGTCAGCGTCCGCGTTGGGCAGAGCAGCGACGCTGGCCTCTTGTTCCCCAGCGACCAAACCGGTGGCGTAGTAAATGCCAGCGAACGTCAGCGCGCCCATGACCAGGGTGATGCCCAGCCAGGCGAGGACAAAGCCGCGTATCTGACGCTGGCGAGTCAAAGCAGCCGAAGGTTGCATGATGTGTCCCTCCTGTTTTGCCTTCGCCTTCCGATTGTAGCGCATCTGGCGCCACTTCAGACAACGATCACCCTACGCCAAGTCCATTGGGGGTGCGGGGGCGAGAGTCCTGGAACCGCAACGGCGCAGAGGACACAGAGAAGAACGATAGGGATTCTTTGCTTTTCTCGGCGCTCTCTGCGTCTCGGCGGTGAGAGTTTGCCCCGGCATCGGCGTACTCCCCCGCCGCCCCCGGCACTCGCTCACCGGCACCGCAATCCGCAATCCGCAATCCGAATTCCGCAATGAGGCGGGGGGCGCCCCCTGCCCCCCGCACGGCTTGTTGACACCATCCCGAACGTCTACTACAATTCCAGGTGTAGTGGAGCAGGTTGTTTGCAGTACCGGCGAGAAAGACAATACCCGGTGTAGCACGACCACACCGGGTAGATTTTTGACCCGCACCGCAACGCCCGCCCACACTGCATGTTCTATCAGTGGGCAAAAGGAGCACCCCGAAATGGCAGAACGTCTTACCGGCGTGGTCAAATGGTTCAATGCGCAGAAGGGCTACGGCTTCATCGCGCGTGAAGGCGGCCCGGATGTCTTCGTGCACTACACTGCGATTGTCGGTGCCGGCTATCGCAATCTGAACGAAGGCGATCAGGTCGAGTTCTCAATCACCGAGGGACCGAAGGGGCCGCAGGCCAGCGAAGTCGTGCGCCTCGGCGCTAATTAGGCAACCACTCCACAACATGGCGCGGCCCAGGTGGGCCGCCCCCCATCAGTTCAAGAACGACCCGGCGCTGCATGAGCGCCGGGTTTCGTTGGGGCCGCAGACGCCGGTCACTCGACCTCGACCTTCACCTTCTCCTTGTCGTCGCCTGCGCCTGGCTTGCCGCGCAGCTTGTCCACGCCGCACTCCAGCGTATCGAGCACGCCGTCGAACAGCGCCTCCCAGCTTGCGCGCGCTTCGTCGAGCGCGTTGCCGGCGTGCGTGCGGAAGTCTTTGGGCAGCAGCGCGGCAAACGCCTTGCCGGTTTCCTCCAGCGCCCGCACCTGGTGATGCGCGAAAGCATCGAGCGGCTTGCGCGGCGCTGCGCCGGCTTTCTTCTCTGCTTGCGATTTCGCCTTAGCCATGACGTTCTCACCTTTCCTCTAGCTACACCTTACGGCGGCTTATTCGTTCACTCCCTCACGATTCTTCTACGTCCGGCAGGGCCGGGCCGTTGCGCGCCGGGCGCTCAGTAGCCGCGCGTGCGATCCACCAGGTTGAGCAAGTCCTTGCGCGCCAGGTAACGCTTGAGATTCTCGACGAAGACCTGCGCCGCCTGCTCGCGGTAATCCGCAGTGGCTCCGGCCAGGTGCGGGCTGATGATCAGGGTGGGCAGCTTCCATAGCGGGCTGTCGCTAGGCAGCGGCTCGGACTCGAACACGTCGGACGCAGCGCCAGCGATCACCCCATGCTGCAAGGCATCGGCCAGCGCCTCGTCGTCCACCACCCCACCCCGGCTGACGTTGATCAGGTAGGCAGTGGGCTTCATCGCCGCCAGCACGCCGGCATTGACCATGCCCCGCGTCGCCTCGGTGAGCGGCACCGTCAGCACGACGAAGTCGCACTCGCGCACCATCGAAACCAGCGCCTCCGGCGGGTACAGCCGGTGGAAGAATACGCCCTCCGGGTCGCCGTGACCGGGCAGAACGTAGCTGTCGGTCTCGGCGGGCTGGCGCACGTCGCGCTTGACGGCCAGCACGTCCATGCCGAAGGTCTGGGCCACGCGCGCGATCTCGCGCCCCACGCTGCCATACCCGACAATACCCACCGTGCTGCCGCGCAACTGGCGCGGCATAAAGGCGCTCCGGTCGCCGCTGGGCCACTCGCTGCGCGCCTTCTGCTCCATCATCGCCGGCAGCCGGTGGGCGAAAGCCAGCATCATCATGAAGACGTATTCGGCGACCGCCGGGGCGTGAATGCCGCTGGCCGTCGTGAGCAACACATCAGCCGTCTGGATGATCGGCTGGTCCCACAGATGGTCAATGCCGGCGGTGTGCGCCTGAATCCAGCGCAGTTGGGGCGCTTGTTCCGGCTCCGGCACGACGCAGTTAGTGTAGAGCACCTGGGCAGACGCCCACGCCTCGTCCGGCACATCGCGGGCTTGCTCAGCGGGATGCACAAGCAGCTCGATCCGGTCGGACACCTGGCGAAACCGGTCGAGCAGATCGTCGCTGAACGGGACAGTGATCAGCACACGGAGTGGTTGAGCAGAATCCGGCATGAGTCTCCCTCGCCATCATGCGCAAGATAGGCGGCTGTGGCCCGGCGGTGGGCGCGAGGCTGTGCGCTGACTCCAGTATACCGCATTGCGCAGGGCGTGGGTTATGCG
>CAYNHD010000380.1:0-3915 GCA_964396775.1 uncultured Thermoflexus sp.
TGCACATGGCGTTGCGTGCTTCCCGCTGCGCCGAGCGCGTGGAGTTCATAACACGCTCCAGAGAGGGGGACTTTGATCGCCGGGCGCGTGCAAAGAGATTTCCGAAGTCGGCGCAGACTTCGGAAGTCTTGGCTGTGGGCCGGGCGGTTGGCAAACGCCGCTCGACCCCTGTAGAATGGCTCCGGTCTCGCATCGGTGCGCCCCCGCGCACACGCCACCGGCCCGGCTGCCATGACTCTGACGCACATCCTGGTCTTCGCCGCCGCCGCGCTCCTCGCCCTGATCGCGCTGCCCGCACGGGCGCGCGCCTGGACGCTGTTCGTTGCCAGCGTGGTCGCCATCTACTGGTTGCAGCCCGCCGTGACCATCCGCCGGCTGGACTTCCTCTTCCCGACGGCGACGCTGGGCCTGGTGGCCCTCGCCTGGCTGCTGACGCGCGTCCCCGGCCAGCGCCTTACCCGCGAAGACGCCGCCGCCGCCGCGTTGATCGTCGCGCTGGTGCTGCTGCTGGCCTTCGGGCGCGCCCTCGACCCTGCCTACCGCATCACCCCGTCCGTGCCGCCGCCGTTGGGTATGATACTGCTGTGGCTGGCTGCCGGCGGGATTGCCCTGGCTGCCCTCAGCCGGGTTCCGGGGGGCAGGGCGCGGCCTCTGCTGGCGCTGGTGGTGGGCATTGTCGCCCTGTTCGCCGTGCTCAAGACGGAGGCGCTGGCGACCGAGGCGGGCCGCCTGCTGCGCGGCTGGACGGGCCAATCCCCCGACCTGGCCCGTGCGGACGAGCTACAGTGGCTCGGCTTCTCCTACGTGGCGTTTCGCCTGCTGCACACCGCCCGCGACCGTCAGACGGGCCTGCTGCCCGCGCTGACCCTGCGCGAATACACTACCTACGCCATCTTCTTCCCGGCCTTCACCGCCGGGCCGATTGACCGCGCCGAGCGCTTCCTGGGCGACTTGCGCGCGCTGCCCGGCCCGGATACGGCGCGCTTCGTGCAGGGAGGGATGCGCATCGCGGTAGGGATCGGCAAGAAGTTCATCCTCGCCGACAGCCTGGCCATTCTGGCCCTGGACGCGGCCAAAGCGGGGGCGGCGACCTCGGCGCTGGGGCTGTGGGCGCTGCTCTACGCCTACACCTTCCAGATATACCTGGACTTCAGCGGCTATTCGGACATCGCCATCGGCCTGGGGCAGTGGTGCGGCGTCAAGCTGCCGGAGAACTTCAGCCAGCCCTACCTCAAGCGCAACATCACCGCCTTCTGGCAGAGCTGGCACATCACCCTCAGCCAGTGGGTGCGCTTCTACGTCTTCTCGCCGCTCAGCCGCTTTTTGCTCACCCGCCCGCGCAAGCCCACGCCGACCGCTCTGGCCCTGGTGGGACAGCTTGTCACCATGCTGGCCATCGGGCTGTGGCACGGCGTCACCTGGGGCTTCGTCGTCTGGGGGCTGTGGCATGGGGTGGGGCTGTTCGTGCACAAGGTCTACAGCGACCGCACGCGCGCCCACTACCTGCGGCTGCGCGCGCACCCGCGCCTGGGGCGTGCCGTCGAGGTGGCGGGTGTGCTGGTCACGTTCCACTTCGTCGCCCTGGGCTGGGTGTGGTTCGCCCTGCCCGATATCGGGGCCAGTTGGGACGTGTTCGTGCGCCTGTTGGGGGGCTAGACGATGCAAACCTGGCGCTGGCTCTACAAGCCCGGCAGGCCCTTCGATGGGCGCTTCATCGCCCGCGTGCTGGTCAAGACGGCGCTGCTGTTCGTCGCGCTCAATGTCGCCTTCGTCCTGCTCGACCCGCTGCCTGCCCTGGGCAGGCTGTCGCTCTACAACCGCGTCCTGCCGGGGCGCGCCCGCCTGCCCTATGGCGAGAATCCCGCCGCTTCCTACAACCTGAGCCTGTTCAGTCTGGAGGCCATGTTCGCCTCGCACGAGGTGGCCCGTGCGCCGGCCCGCGACGAGTTTCGCGTGTTGCTGATCGGCGATTCGGCGGCGTGGGGGATTCTGCTGCGGCCAGAGGAGACGCTCGCTGGGCAGATCAACGCCGCCGGACTGGTGACGGCAGACGGGCGGCGCGTGCGCGTCTACAACCTGGGCTATCCCACCATGTCGCTGACCAAAGACCTGCTGCTGCTCGACTACGCCCTGTCGCGCACCGCTGCCGATCTGATCGTCTGGCTGTTCACGCTGGAGTCATTCGACACGCAGACGCAGCTTGACTCGCCGCTGGTGCAGCACAACCCCGCGCCGGTTCGCGCGCTGATCGCGCGGTACGGCCTGGCGCAAGACCCCGCCGATCCGCGCCTTGTAAACCTCTCCACCTGGGACAAGACGCTGATCGGGCGGCGGCGGGCGCTGGCCGACCTGCTGCGGCTGCAACTGTACGGCGTGCCCTGGGCGGTGACCGGCATTGACCAGGAATACCCCGCCGACTACACGCCGCGCGCGGTGGACCTGCCCGCCGACGCCACCTGGCACGGCCTGCGCGAAGACCTGTTCACGCCTGCTGACCTGGCCTTCGACGTGCTGCGCGCGGGGGCTGAGCGGGTGGGCGACGTGCCGCTTCTGCTGGTCAATGAGCCGATGCTGATCAGTACGGGCATGAACAGCGAACTTCGCTACAATTTCTTCTATCCGCGCTGGGCCTATGACGCCTACCAGCGGCTCCTGCTGGAGGAGCGCGACGCGCACGGCTGGGCGCTGCTCGACCTGGGCGCGACGATCCCGGACGCGGACTGCTACACCGACAGCGCCGTGCACCTGACGCCTGCCTGCACCGCTGACCTGGCCGAGGCAGTGGGCGCGGCGATTGTGGGGGCCAGCGGCGGCTGAGCGCGAAAGAGCGAAGAGCGATCTCACCGCCGAGGCGCAGAGGGCGCAGAGAAGAACAAGAGGAATTGATAAGGAAGATCGAAGAACCGATTTCATGGCTGAGGCGTAGAAGGATATGAAGATTGCCGAAGTCTGGCCGACTTCGGAAGCCTGAGACGGGGCAGGGCGCAGCAGAGCGCCCCAACGAGTCCTTGCTGACGGCCGACCGCTGAAAGCTCAGAAGGAGCGTGCACCATGACCGATCCCTTGATCACCGTCACCGGTCTGGTCAAGACGTTCGACACACCCGCCGGGCCGCTCAACGTCCTGCGCGGCATTGACATGACTGTGGGGCGGGGCGAGTTCGTCGCGCTGGTCGGGCCGTCGGGCAGCGGCAAGACGACCTTTCTCAACATGGTCACCGGCATTGACAAGCCGACGGCGGGCACGGTGATCCTCGACGGGGTAGACGTGGTTGGCACGCCGCAGCGCCAGTTGACGCGCTGGCGCGGGCGCACGGTGGGCATCGTCTTCCAGTTCTTCCAACTGCTGCCCACGCTGACCGTGCTCGAAAACGTCAAGATGCCGATGGACTTCTGCCGCGTCTATGACCCGCGCGAGCGGCGCGACAGGGCGATGGACTTGCTGGAGCGGCTGGGCATCGCCGACCAGGCGCACAAGACGCCGGATACGCTCTCCGGCGGGCAGCAGCAGCGCGTGGCCATTGCGCGGGCGCTGGCCAACGACCCGCCATTGATCATCGGCGACGAGCCGACCGGCAACCTCGACCGCATGAGCGCGGCCAACGTCTTCCAGATTCTGGCCGAGCTACGCGAGCAGGGGCGCACGGTGCTGGTCGTCACCCACGACCGCGAGCTGGTCTTCGACGTGCCGCGCGTGCTGATGCTGGCTGACGGGATGATCGAGGCGACCACGTTCGAGGCCGCCGCCAAGCGCCGCAGCCAGGAGTTGCAGGCGGCCAAGCTGCGCACGCACGAGCGGCGGGCGCTGTCGCACCACGCCTAGCTCGCGGCTGGTGGCGTGTAGGGGCGTATCGCAATACGCCCCTATGCGTCACCTTAAGCCTGGCTGTGCGGGCCTCACCCCCTCAATCCCCCT
>CAYNHD010000381.1:0-3912 GCA_964396775.1 uncultured Thermoflexus sp.
CAAGCGGGTCACTGATAACCTTTGCACGCGCCCTGGCTCAAAGCCAGACTTCCGAAGTCTGCGCAGACTTCGGAAGTCTCTTTCGGCGCAAGGCTGCACTCCCCGCACACCGACCAAAATCACTCCCAACTGGTGACAGTTGGGGATTGTTTTTTCGGGGACGGGCCGGTACGATGAAAGTATACGGCGCGCCGCGCGCCATTCAGAGACCTTAGGAGGAGAAGGCAGAACGGTTATGGCAACGCCCACAAAAGACCTATCTTTGGAAACGACGAACAGTATGTTAGCTACGACGCTCGCCCTGTTCGACACCGCCTTCGAGCGCCTGCAGCTTGACGAAGGCATCGCCGCCATCATGCGCCAGACCGAGGTCGAGATGACGGTCACCGTGCCGATCACCGGCGACGATGGCCGCATCATGACCTTCAAGGGCTATCGCATCCAGCACTCGTCGGCGCGCGGGCCGGCCAAAGGCGGCATCCGCTACCACCCCGACGTGGACATTGACGAAGTGCGCGCCCTGGCCATGCTCATGACGCTCAAGTGCGCCGGCGTCAACATCCCCTTCGGCGGGGCGAAGGGTGGCATCTGCGTGAATCCGGCCCAGCTTTCGCAGCACGAGCTGGAACGGCTCACCCGCCGCTTCGCCAAGATGATCGCGCCCATCCTCGGCGGCAAGCGCGACATCCCCGCCCCCGACATGAACACCAACGAGCAGACGATGGCCTGGCTGATGGACGAAATCTCGTCCATCCAGGGCTACTACAGCCCGGAGATCACCACCGGCAAGCCGGTCATCCTCGGCGGCTCGGAGGGGCGCACCGAGGCCACCGGGCGCGGCGTGGCTATCGCCACCATCGAGTTGCTGCGCAAGCTGGGCCGCAACCCGCAGCAAACGCGCGTGGTCGTGCAGGGCTATGGCAACGTCGGCTACCACGCGGCCAACATTCTGGCCAGTGAGCACGGCTGCAACATCATCGCCCTCAGCGATGTGTCGGACGCGATCTACAACCCCAAGGGGCTGGACCTGGCCGCGATCAACGCGCACGTGGCGCACAGCCCTGGCCGCCTGCTCAAAGGCTACGCGGGCGATGTGGATCACATCTCCAACGCCGAGTTGCTCACCCTGGACGCCGACGTGCTGATCCCGGCGGCCATCGAGAACCAGATCACGGTCAAAAACGCCGACCAGATCAAAGCCGGGATCATCGTCGAAGGGGCCAACGGCCCGACGACCTTCGAGGGCGACGCCATCCTGCGCGAGCGCGGCATCCACGTGGTGCCGGACATCCTGGCCAACGCCGGCGGGGTGATCGTGTCCTACTTCGAGTGGGTGCAGGACTTGCAGTTCTACTTCTGGGACATTGACGAAGTGCGCGCCCAGCTTTACAAGAAGATGAGCCGCAGCTTCGAGCAGGCGTGGGCCGTGGCCCAGGAGCGCGGGCTGGACTTCCGCTCGGCGGTGTACCTGCTGGCCGTGCAGCGCGTCGCCGACGCCATCCAGAAGCGCGGCTTCGTCTCGTCCGGCAGTTAGCGCGCCGGGGTACCGGCTCAAACGCGAGTTTTGCGTAGGGGCGTATGCGATACGCCCCTACGCGATCTCACCCCCTGGCGTAGGGGTGCTGCTCTGCTGCGCCCCAGGGCGGGGCAGAGCGCCGCCCCTACGTGACCTCACCCCCGCTCCATTCGAATGGAGCGGGGGCAAGCCGAGCGCAGCGAGGCTGGGGGTGAGGTCATCTGCCCCACGACGTTTGCCCGAATGTTCCTCCGCGCTATATAATCCGCAGCACCTTCAAGCGGGATCAGCGGACCCCAACCCAAATGTCTGTTGTTGACGACGTGAAAGCACGTCTCGACATCCTTGATGTCGTCTCCGGCTACGTCAGTCTCCAAAAGGCGGGGCGCAACTTCAAGGCGTTGTGTCCTTTTCACCAGGAGAAGACGCCGTCGTTTGTCGTGTTCCCCGACACGCAGACGTGGCGCTGCTTTGGCGCGTGCGGTGAAGGCGGCGATGTCTTCAGCTTTGTGATGAAGGCGGAGGGCTGGGACTTCGGCGAGGCGCTGCGCGTCCTGGCCGAGCGCGCCGGCGTCGAACTGAAGCCGCTCACGCCCGTCCAGCAGCAGCAAGCCAGCGAAAACGAGCGCCTGCAAGGGCTGCTCGAAGAGACCGCGCGCTTCTTCTACGAGCAGCTTCTCACCGCACCCGCTGCCCAGGGCGCGCGCGACTATGTGGCCGGGCGCGGGCTGCGCCCGGAGACGGTCACCGCCTTCCAGCTTGGCTACGCGCCGGACGACTGGCGTCAGGCCCTGCAACACCTGCAAATGCTCGGCTACACCCAGGACGAGGTGGTGGAGGCGGGCGTCGCCATCCGCAACGAGCAGGGCAACGTCTACGACCGCTTCCGCCATCGGCTGGTCATCCCCATCCGCGACGGGCGCGGGCGCACCGTCGGCTTTGGGGCGCGGGCGTTGGAGAAGGACGCCGTGCCCAAGTACCTCAACTCGCCGCAAGGCCCGCTTTTCGACAAGGGCCGCCTGCTCTACGGGCTGGACGTGGCCCGCCGCGCCATTCGCGAGACAGAGACGGCGGTCATCGTCGAGGGCTACATGGACGTGTTGCAGGCGCACCAGGCGGGCTTCAGCAACGTCGTGGCCCAGATGGGCACGGCGCTCACCGAAGACCAACTGCGCCAGCTTAACCGCTACGCCCGCCGCCTGATCCTGGCCCTCGACCCGGACGCCGCCGGCATCAACGCCACCATGCGCGGGCTGAACGTCGCCCGCGAGACGCTCGATGGCGAGCGGGTCGTGACTTTTGATCCGCGCGGGATGATGCGTTACACTGGCCTGCTGGAGTTGGACATTCGCGTGGTCAGCTTGCCGGAAGGCAACGACCCCGACGACCTGATCCGGCGCGATCCGGCGGCGTGGGAAGCTTTGCTGGCGCGCGCCATTCCGGTGGCGGACTATGTGATCCAGCAGGGCACGGCGCACCTGACCGCCCAATCGTCGCCGCAGGAGCGCGAGCAGGCGGCGCGCACGCTGCTGCCCATCCTGACCGCGACCGAGAGCGACATCCAGCGCAGCGGCAACATCCAGGCGCTGGCCCGGCGGGTGCGCATTGACGAGCGCGTGCTCATTCAATGGTCGCAGCGTCGCCAGGCGGCGCGCGCGCGGGCGCTGCCTTCGCTGCGCGAGCAGCGGAAGCTGGCAGAGCGACCGGCCCCGGCGACTGCGCCGCCCGGACAGCCTGCGCTGCGCGAAGGGTTCTGCCTGCGGCTGCTGCTCGAACAGCCGGAGCGCCTGTATGCGGCCAATCGGCTGCTGCGCGAGCTACAAAGTGATAACGCGCTGCTGGCCGACGTGTTGGCCCCCCTGAAAGTGGAGGATTTCACCCGTCCTGACTATCAAGCGATCTTCCAGGTGTTGGTGCGCGCGCTCGACCAGCACGAGGCGGAGCCTATCGAATATTTCTACGCGCACCTGTCGCCGGAACTGCGCGCCATCGTGGACGAGCTGCGCGTGACGCCCCTGGAGGAGTTTGAGCAGGCACTGCCCAGGGCGCTGGCGACGGAGCTGCGCTCGATCATACGCGAGCAGGCGCGCCTCAGCGCCCTGCCCGAACCTGATACGCGAGTCTGGCTGCAAGAAGTCTTGGCGCTGCGCCAGCGCCTGCTGGAGCGGCAGCGCAACGAGTTGTATTTCATCCAGCAGGATGCTCAGGCGCTCAGCGGTGACCTGACCGGCGCAGGCTATCATGAGGCGCTGCAAGCCAACAACCGCGCCATGCAGATCATCGCCAGGACGCTGCGCGAGGTCAACGGCCTGCGAGGGCCGTAGCCCGCTGAAGGTGCGTGCGAAGGTGGTCAGGCAGCAGCGGCGCAGCGGGGCCAGCCTCACCCCCGCTCGGCG
>CAYNHD010000382.1:0-3910 GCA_964396775.1 uncultured Thermoflexus sp.
AGACTTCCGAAGTCTTCGAAGACTTCGGAAGTCTGCCCGTGTAGGGGCGTATGGCCATACGCCCTACCTGACAGGTTTTGCACGCATCCGTCTGCGCGCATGCTTTACAAGCGGGCCGAACCTGTTTATACTGGGGCAGCACAGAGGAGAAAGACCCCATGCGTCAGCGACAGCGCCACCACCATTCCCACAGCAGCGCGAACGGTTGAGTGAGCGGCCCTGCCCGGCGCGTGTCGAGCGTGGACGGTGGACGCCACGCTCTTTTTGTGTCTGCTGGCGTCTGCTTGTATCCACCCGCTGGCGGGGGTTGAGGTACATCGGCGGCTGAGTGTGAGAGGGAAGAATCTATGGCTCAGAAGGAACGTGTCCTGGTGCTGTGCACGGGCAATTCGGCGCGCTCGCAGATGGCCGAAGGCTGGCTGCGCGCCAGGGCGGGCGACCGCTTCGAGGTCTTCAGCGCGGGCAGCCATCCGTCCGGCTACGTGCTGCCTGGCGCGATCCAGGCCCTGGCCGAGATCGGCATAGACATCAGCGACGCCCGCTCCAAGAGTATGCGGGAATTCTTCGGACAGCCGTTCGACCATGTGATCACCGTCTGCGACAACGCCGCCGAGAACTGCCCCGTATTCCCTGGGCCGGGCAAGCGCCATCACCGCAACTTCACCGATCCGGCCAAGTTCCCGCCGGAGGAGCAGATGGCCGTGTTCCGCCGCGTGCGCGACGAAATCGCCGCGTGGCTGACTGAGTTGTTTGCCCTGGACGCTCAAGATAATCCGCCCGCGTAAAGGCGCTGCTTCGCCGCGCCCGGCGCTTGGCGGAGCGGTTGCCAGTGCCAGACGAACTTCGACCAGCAGAAGTGGAGTGATGACCCATGCCCAAGATTGACGCCCGCCTGCCCAAAGGGATGCGCGATTTCCTGCCGGGGGAGGTGCTCAAGCGCGAGTACGTGATCGGCGTGATCACGGACGTGTTTCAGACGTTCGGCTTCGAGCCGATCTACACGCCGGCGCTGGAAATGCTGGACACACTGCTCGGCAAGGGCGGCGAAGAGGCCGACAAGCTGCTTTTTTACGCGCAGCACCCCGGCGGCAAGGAGCAGCTTGGCCTGCGCTACGATCTCACCGTGCCGCTGGCCCGCTACGTGGCCATGCACGAAAACGACCTGACCATGCCCTTCCGCCGCTACCACATCGCCCCGGTGTGGCGCGGCGACCGCCCGCAAAAGGGCCGCTACCGCGAGTTTTTCCAGTGTGACGTGGACATCGTTGGCGTGGCGAGCATGGCCGCCGACGCCGAGATCGTCAGTCTGCTGACGACGGCGCTGGGGCGGCTGGGCTTCGCCGATTTCACCGTGCACATCAACAATCGCAAACTCCTGACCGGCATCGGCATCTACGCGGGCGTGCCGCAGGCGCAGCTTGGCGACCTCTATCGCAGCGTGGACAAGCTGGACAAGATTGGGCTGGACGGCGTGAAGCAGGAACTGGCTGCCAGCGGCATCGCCGGCGACGCCATCGGGCGGATGATGGACCTGCTGCAGCACCGCGAAGGCGGGCTGGACGCGCTGCGCCAGGTACGTGCGCAGTTGGCTGGCGTGCCCGTCGCGCTGGAGGGCATCAGCGAGCTTGAGCAGATGGTCGAGTATCTGGGCGCGCTGGGGGTGCCGGAGTCGCGCTTCACGGTAGACCTGGCGATGGTGCGCGGCCTGGGCTACTACACCGGCCCCGTCTACGAGACGTACATCACCAAGCCGGACAATCTGGGCAGCGTGACCGGCGGCGGGCGCTACGACGAACTGGTGGGCATGTTTCGCGGCCAGAGCCTGCCGACGACCGGGGCCAGCCTGGGCATCGAGCGCATTATTGACCTGCTCGACCTGCTCAACCTCTACCCGCCGGAACTGACCGGCACGGTGGTGCAGGTGCTGGTCACCGTCTTCGACGAGCGCACGCAAGGGGCGTCGCTGGCCCTGGCCAACGAATTGCGCGCGGCGGGCATCCGCACTGAGGCGATCATGACCCCCAGGCGGGCCATCGGCAAACAGGTGCAGTACGCCGACCGCAAGGGCGCGCGGCTGGTCGCCTTCCTGGGCGAGGACGAGATCAAGGCCGGGCAGGTCAAGCTGAAGCGGCTCAGCGACGGGCAGGAAGTTGCGGTGCCGCGCGCTGAAGCGGCGGCGGCGGCCCGTCGTCTGCTGGCAGGGTAACCACGCGACACGCACGGGGCGGGTCTGGTGAGGTTCGCCCCATGTTATAATCGGGAAAAGGCGGGAGGTGCTACCATGACCACCAAGACCATCGCGCTCGAAGACGTGCAGGCCAGCCTGGATACGCTGTTCGCGCTGGTGCGCGAGGGCACCGAGGTCATCATCATGGACGGCAGCAAGCCGTTGGCGCGCGTGTCGCCTGTCGAGCCGGGCAAGCGCATCATGGGGTTGCATGAGCATCTTGGTGCCGCGTGGATGAGCGATGACTTCGATGAGCCGCTGCCGGACGAGTTCTGGCAGGTGTCCCCTTAACTTGTCTCATCCCACCAGTAAACCATCCAATCCTGCTCGAACGTCGGCGCGCCGAACTCGTACAGCAAGCGCAGCACCTGGGCGCGGTGATCGGTGCCGTGATTGAGCACGTGCACCAGCACCTGCCAGACGGCGCTGGTCGTGCTGAGCGTCTGCGGCGGGTCGAGGCGCTGAATCTCGTAGCTGACCGGGCGGGTGAGGTCGGCGTCGGACAGGGCGGCGACAGTGGCCCGCACGCGAGCCTGCGCGTCGTTCCAGGCGGCGCGGGCGGTGGCTTTGGTCGGGTAGTCGTCGGGGCGCAGACGGTCGGGCAGCGGCGCGCCGGTCACGCGGGCCATCCAGCGCTGATCGACACTGGCCAGGTGAACCATGTGGTTGCGCACCGAGCCGATGCCGTAGGGCACCTCGCGCACGAACTGCGCGTCGCTCAGGTGGTCAATGCAGTCCCACAGCTTCAGGTGCAGGGCTTCGTTCACCGCGTACAGGCGGCGGATGGCGTCGAGGTTCATGGTGTTCCTCCGTGTCCATCTTGTTCCTCGTGACTGAGCGCGCCAGAGGCGAACTTCTGGCGCTGGAGCCAGCCGAACGGCAGGTCAATGTTGAAGTAGAACTCCGCTTCCTGGCCGGTGTGGGTGTGGCGGGCGTGCAGCACGTCGTAGGCGTGATCCTCCTCCAGCACGAGCCGCTGCATGGTGCTCTTGTAGCCCAGCACGCGCAGCACCGTGTACTCCTCTGATGTGCTGAGCACGATGAACGCCGTGCCCTGGCTGCGCCCATCGCCCGTAGCCAGGATAGCGCCGATCAGCCCCTGGGCGAAGGCGCGGTGATAGGCGGCTTGCCCGGCGCTGTCACGCAGCGTGTGCACGTAGTCGGCGACCATGTGCGCCTCGATGTCCAGGTAATAGGAGGCGAGCAGGTCGTGAGCCGCTCCCAGGGCGGCGTCGAGGTCTCCCGCGTGAAGGGCCTGGTTCAGCGCCTGCACGCCGACGCGATTGAAGACATAGGGCGCGTAGGCGTCGGAGCGCGCATAGGCCATGCGCAGCGTGTGAAAATCCGCGCCAGACGGGTCGGCCTGAGCCGCGGCCAGCAACTGGGGGTAGTCCATGAGCAACTCCTTTGCTCTGGAGCAGGTGCCGGGAGTCTAGCAGATGCGGCGCAGCGCGCGCAAGGCAGACGCGGCGCGGCGGGTGCGTGCAAGACCTGTCAGGTAGGGGTGTTGCTCTGCTGCGCCCCCGTAGGGGCGTATCGCAATACGCCCCTACGCACTCACCTCATCGCGTGTCAAATAAGCGGCTGACAACCTTTGCATGCACCCTAGTGCATGTTGGCGGAAGTCTACCAGTGGCTGTTCGATGGTTTACCCCACCCTAAATCCCTCCCCGCCAGCAGGGA
>CAYNHD010000383.1:0-3880 GCA_964396775.1 uncultured Thermoflexus sp.
CATCCGCCGCTCGCTGTTCCTGCCCGTGCCGGAGGGCGTGACCGACGACTTCGTGACCTCCACGCGGGTGATCGCCCAGGGCTACCGGCTGGTCTTCGTGCCGGACGCCGTTGCCTACGAGCCGGTTGCCAGGTCCAGCGAAGTCGAGTTCGGGCGCAAGGTGCGGGTGATCACGCGCGGGCTGCGTGGCGTGCTGGTCATGCGCGAGCTGCTCAACCCGTTCCGGCACGGTTTCTACGCGCTGCAACTGTTCACCCACAAGCTACTGCGCCGGCTGATGTTCCTCCCGCTGATCGTCCTGTTCCTGGCGACGATCCCGCTGTGGGGCGAGGGCTGGCTCTACCGGCTGGCGCTGCTGGCCCAGCTTGCCTTTTACGGCTGCGCGCTGCTGGGGTTGCTGCTGCGCGGCACGCGCATCGGGCGACTGAAGCCGCTCACCATCCCGTTCTATTTCTGCGTGGTCTATGCGGCGGCGCTGATCGCCACCTGGAACCTGCTGCGCGGCCAGCGCATCACCCACTGGACGCCGCAGCGCCAGGCGGCGGCGCAGTAGCGCCCGCGCGAGCCAGACGAGCGAGAGCCTATGACTAGCTGGGAACAGCACGCAGAGCGCGCCTCCTCCGGCCAGCGGAGTCTGTTGGCTCTGGCGGTGCTGGCCGCGCTGACGAGCACCGTGATCGGGCTGCTGCTGGCGCGGATTAACCCGCTGTTCGGGTTCGGCGGGTTGCTGGTCGCCGCTGTCGCGCTGGGCATTCTCTCCAACCCGGAGCGGGCGACGCTGGTGGTCTTCTTCGTGCTCTATTCCAACATCACCGTCGTCGCCATCCGCAGCGGGCTGTCATCCCAGCTTGCCGGGAGTTTCTTCCTGCTGCTGGGCCTGCCCCTGTTCCACCTTCTGATCGTGCGCCGCGAACGGATCATCGTCACGCCAGTCATGATCCTGATGATCGGCTACCTGGCGGCGCTGCTGCTCTCCGCCGCCGCATCGGAGCGCCCCAGCCTCACCTTGGCGCGCATCCAGAACTACCTGCTGGAAGGGCTGGTGCTCTATTTCCTGGTGGTCAACGTGGTGCGGCTGCCGGAGATGCTGCGCCGGAGCCTGTGGGCGATCCTGCTGGCGGGCGCGCTGATGGGCGGGGTGACGCTCTACCAGGGCGTCACCAGGACCTACGACAACGACTTCGGCGGCTTCGCCCAGATCACCCAGGCCGAAGCCAGCGTCGGTGAGGAGGATTTCCTGGGCAACAGGCCGGTGGTGCGCCGCTTCGCCGGGCCAATCGGCGAGAAAAACCGCTACGCCCAGACTCTGGTTGTGCTGCTGCCGCTGGCAGGCGCGTTGGCCCTCTCTGAGCGCCGCCGGGCGCTGCGCCTGGCAGCGGGGGCGCTGGCGCTGCTCATCCTGGGCGGGACGTTGTACACCTTCTCGCGCGGGGCTGGCCTGGCCATCGTCGTGATGGTGCCGGCAGCGGTGGGGCTGCACATGGTGCGCCCGCGCAGCGCCATCGTTGCTGGCGTGCTGGCCACCATCCTGATCTTCACCCTGGCCCCCGGCTATGTCTATCGCCTGTCCACGTTGGGCAACGTGAGCAACCTGCTCAGCGGCGACCCCTCCGAAGCGGACACTTCCGTGCAGGGGCGCGCCACCGAGAACCTGGCGACGCTGCGCATCTTCCTCGACCACCCGCTGCTGGGCGTGGGGCCGGGCCAGACGCCGCGCTTCATCCGCGACTACGGGCGCGGGATCGGCTTCAAGCTGCTCGACCCTAACCGCCGCGCGCACAACCTGTATCTGGAAGAGCTGGCCGACACAGGGATGGTGGGCTTCGCCCTGTTCGGCAGCATCGTGGCGCTGGCGATGGCGCGGCTCGCCAGGGTGCGCCGCCGCACCTATGGGCGCGACCGGACGACGTTCGTCCTGGCCTCCGGTCTGCTGCTGAGCATCCTCACCTACCTGGTGACCGCCGTGTTCCTGCACCTGTCGTATGCGCGCTACTACTGGTTCTTGCTCGCGCTGGCTGGCGCGGCCATTCAGATCGGGGAACGGGGACGCGCCGGGCAGCCAGAGACCATCGCTGCTGCCCCGGAGCGCTGAACCGGCCATGAGGAACCCATCTCTATGAACCCAGACTTCACGGACGCCACGCGCGGCCCGCTCCCGCTGACCCCTGCGCCGGCGGGGGGCAGCCCCGCACCGGCGGAGACCGGCGCGGCGCGAGCGACTCGTCGCCAGATTCGCGGTTCTGGCTTGCTGCTGGTGGGCCGCCTGATCGCCATGGTGGTCAATTTCGTGGTGCAGGTGCTCACCGTGCGCTACCTGAGCAAGTCCGACTACGGCGCGTTCGCCTACGCGCTGTCCATTGTCGCGCTCGGTGAGACGGTCGTCACGATGGGTCTGGATCGGGCAGTGTCGCGCTACATTCCCATCTACCAGGAGCGCGACGACTACCCGCGCATGTTCGGCACGCTGCTGATGGTGCTGGGCACAATCCTCGGCCTGGGCGTCCTGCTGGTCGTGGGCATGGTCGCGCTGCAGGGCACCGTCTCCGGCACGCTGATCAGCGACCGCCGCGCCGTCGAGCTGCTGGTCATCCTGATCGCGCTATCGCCGGTGCAGGCGCTCGACAACACGCTCAACGGCCTGTTCGCCGTCTTTTCGCGCCCGCGTGCCATCTTCTTCCGCAAGTACGTGCTGAGTCCCAGCCTGAAGATTCTCATCGTGGCCCTGCTCATCCTGGGCGACAGCGGCGTGATCTTCCTGGCCTGGGGCTATCTGGGCGCGGGGGCGCTGGGCGTGGCTATCTTTTCGGCGGTGCTGTGGCGCGTGCTGCGCGAGCAGGGCGTGCTGGCCCGCTTCGACCGGCGCACCGTGCAGATTCCGGCGCGCGAAGTGCTCATGTTCACCGTGCCGTTGCTGGCGACCGATCTCGTCTATGTGATCATGAACACAGTGGACGCCGTGCTGTTGGAGCGCAGCGGCGGCACAGTAGACGTGGCGGCCTTCCGCGCCGTGCAGCCGACCGCGCGGCTGAACCAGATCGTGCTCCAGACCTTCGCCCTGCTGTTCACCCCGGCGGCGGCGCGGCTCTTCGCCCGCAACGACCGCGAGGGCATCAACGCCCTGTACTGGCAGAACGCCGCCTGGATGGCCATCATCTCCTTCCCGCTGTTCGCGCTCACTTTCTCGCTGGCCGAGCCGATCACCGTCCTGCTCTACGGGTCGCGCTACCAGGATTCGGCGTTGATCATGGCCATGCTCTCGCTGGGCTACTACTTCAACGCCGCGACCGGGCAGAACGGCCTGACGCTGAAGGTGCTCGGCAAGCTGCGCTACATCGTCAGCGTGGACATTTTCGTGGCCGTGGTCAACCTCGCCGTGAACCTGATCCTCATCCCGCGCTTTGGCGCGGTCGGCGCGGCGGTGGGCACGATGGGCACGATGATTCTGTACAACATACTCAAGCAGGCCGGGCTGCTGTTCAACACCGGCATTCGCATCCTCGACCCCCGCACCCTGCGCATGTACGTGATCATCATCCTGAGCGCGGTTGGCTTGCTGGTCCTGGAAGTCTCGATTAACCCTCCGACGGGGGCCGGCATTGTCATCGCCGCGCTGGTGTCGCTGCTCGTGTTGCGCCTGAACCGCGCCCTGCTTAACCTGGACACGATGTTCCCGGAGTTGCTGCGCATCCCTGGAATGCGGCGGCTGTTCGGCGCATGAGCGAGATGTGATTAAGAGCCTTCAGGGATGGACGGGCATTAAGGTTTGTCTGTAGGATGGGGCGTCTTGCTACTTTACCTCACCCCCGCTCGGCGCTAACGCGCCTCGCCGCCCCCTCTCCGTAAACGGAAGGGGGAAAGGCCGAGCGTAGCGAGGCCAGGG
>CAYNHD010000384.1:0-1360 GCA_964396775.1 uncultured Thermoflexus sp.
CGGACAGACTTCCGAAGTTTTGAAAACTTCGGAAGTCTCTTTCTCTGCGTTTCCGCGGTTCAGAACACCGCACATTCACTGATTGCACGCGGGGAAGTCACTTCTCGAACGGCCAGGTGTCGCTCTCGTCCATCACGCGGGCGGTCGTCCAGCAGGCATGAGCGGCGCGCTCCAGCGTCTCCGGCGCAATCGCGTGGATCGTGTCGCTGATTTGCCGCCAGTGCGGGATCAGGCCAGTCGCACGGTCGTAGCCCATCAGGGCGACGGCGCGCAGATCGCGGTCGCGCAGAATAGCCAGTTCATCTACCGTCAGCACGGCCTTGCCCATCAGCCCCAGGTCGGGGCGCGCGTCGGCGACGCGCTCCATGACGCGCACGGCATCGGGGTGCGGGTAGTAATAGGCGTAGGGGCTGATGCCATGGCGCGTCACCCAGCATAGCTCGCCCGCGCCCACGTGATCCACCACCACCCACAGCGCCGCCCTCCACGCTTCGCCATAGGCCGTCGCCAGCACGTCAGCACCAGTGCAGGTCGCCGTGCCGCTGCCGGTGAAGGCCAGCACGACTTCGGTGGACTCCAGCGGCTGGCGAGCCAGCGCGTGCGCCAGTCCCAGCAGCACAGCCACGCCCGACGCATTGCCAACCGCCCCGTTCGTGTCCGGCCCGGTCTCATCGGCGACAGCCAGCCCCGCCGCGCCCAGCGCGGACAGCCCCACGAGTGCCCGCAACCCGCGCCAGCGCCCCTGACGCCCCGCCAGCACAGACAGCACGCCGCCGGTGAGCGCCATCAGTGTGACGCCGCCCAACGTGTAGGGCAGGTAGGGGGCGATACGGCGGCTTGTCGTCAGGCGGTGAATGCCCGAATCGAGGTGAGCCACGAAGACAACGCGCCGCTCGATCTTGCGGCGCGGCGGGACGCGCACGATCACGTTGCCGGACTCGCCGCGCGGCAGCCACGTCTCCCAGACGGACGGGCGGGCCAGAAATGCGTCGCGGCTCATGGTGCTCAGCGCGATGGAGAGCAGCCCGCCGGTGATCTGGGCCTGGCGGCTCCGGCGCAGCCCAAAGAGCAGACTCAGCCCGGTCAGGACTGCCAGCGGCGCGATGCGCACGCGGAATCCGGTCACGCTGCGAAAGGGCTGGTTGGTCAATTCCCAGCGGCGGTTGAGGCGGCGAATCGTCTCGTGAACATACGCCGCCGCTTCGCGCTCGCCCTGGCTGGCCGGGCGGCGCGGCCCGATGGTTACGCTCAGGTGGCGAACAGCCTCCAGCAGGCGTTCGGCGTCAAGCTCGTGGGGCAGGTTCGGGTCTGGCATGGTCTGCTTCCCTGTGACTGTGCGCAATCGCGGTCAGGCACGCCC
>CAYNHD010000384.1:1460-3865 GCA_964396775.1 uncultured Thermoflexus sp.
CAGCGTCTATGGCATAGCACAGAAGAGAGTTCGCGCTGCCTGGCGCTGAACAGGTTCACGGGGAGGACACCATGAAACGCACCACAACATGCTTACTGCTGTTCGCGCTGCTGGCGGTAGGGATCGGTCCGGCACTGGCCGCCGCCGATGCCCCCGGCGCGGCGCACTTGCCGTTCCTGCTCGACGAGGGTGTGATCATCGAATTACACCGCGTCAGCGTGGAGATTGACAACCAGGTGGCGACCACGCGCATCGAGCAGGTCTTCTACAACGACAGTGCGCGCATCGCCGAGGGGACGTATGTCTTCCCGCTGCCCGCTGGCGCTGCCGTGTCGAACCTGGTCATGTGGGTGGACGGCAAGCCGATTGAGGCGCGGATTCTCGACGCCGACGAGGCACGCGCCATCTACGACGAGATCGTGCGGCGGATGCGCGACCCGGCCCTACTGGAATACGTGGGCGCGGGAGCTATCCAGGCCAGCGTCTTCCCCATCCAACCCTTCTCCGAAGTCAAAATCGAGATCGAGTACGGCCAGCTTCTGCCGGTCGAAGACGGGTTGGTGCGCTACGTCTACCCGCTGCGCACCGATCACCTGACCCGCCGCCCTGTCGAGCGACTCAGCATCAACGTCAGCGTGCGCTCGAACGACCCGATCAGCACCATCTACTCGCCCACACACCGCATCGCCATCTCGCGCGACGGCGAATACCGCTTCCGCGCCGGTTACGAGGACAGCTACGTGCGCCCCGCCAGCGACTTCGTGCTGTACTACGGGCTGGCCCGCGAGGAGATCAGCGCGAACCTGCTGAGCTACCGCGAGAGCGCCTACGAGGATGGCTTCTTCACCCTGCTGATCACGCCGCCGGTGCGCGTCGAGGCCGAGCGCATCATCCCGAAGGATGTGATCATCGTGCTCGACCAGTCTGGCTCGATGCACGGCGAGAAGTGGGATCAGGCCCGCGAAGCCGTCAAGTTCGTGCTGAGCAACCTCAACCGCCGCGACCGCTTCAACCTGGTCGTCTTCAGCACGGGCTACCGCGTCTTCGCCGAGGACATGCAGCCGGTCAGCGTGGCGGCGGAGGCGAAGGAGTGGATCGCCGGGCTGGAGGCGCTGGGCGGCACGGACATTGACGGCGCGCTGCGCGAAGCGATGCGTCTGGCTGACCGCGAGCGCCCGACGGTGATACTCTTCCTGACCGACGGGCTGGCGACCGAGGGCGAAACCGACACGGCTACCATTCTCGACAATGTAGAGAGGGCCGCCCCGCCCAACGTGCGCATCTTCACCTTCGGCGTGGGCGACGACGTGGATACCTTCCTGCTCGACCAGCTTTACCAGACGTTTCGCGGCGCGGGTACCTACGTGCGCCCCGGCCAGCGCATTGACGAGGAGGTGAGCAGCCTCTACAACAAGATCAACGCGCCGGTGCTGACCAATGTGACGCTGGAAGTGGACGGCGTGCGCGTCGAGGAGATGTTCCCCTCCGCCCCGCTGCCCGACCTGTTCGCCGGGACACAGCTGATCATCGCCGGGCGCTACCGCAGCGGCGGCCCGGCGACAGTGCGCCTGAACGGTGAGCTGGACGGCCAGCGCAAGGTCTACACCTACGAGGTCAGCTTCCGCGAGCGGGCTGGTGGTGAGGTGTTCATCCCCCGCCTGTGGGCGACGCGCAAGATCGGCGCGCTGCTCAACGCCATCCGTCTGCACGGCGAAGACCCGGAACTGGTGGACAGCATCATCCGCCTGAGCATCCGCTACGGGATCATCACGCCGTACACGTCCTTCCTGATCACCGAAGACGACATCTTCACCCAGCAAGGACGCGAGGAAGCGCAGATGCTCTTCCAGTCCGAGGCGGACGCTTCGTTCGCCGCGCCATCGGGCGGGGTGGCAGTGGACGCCGCCGAAGCCGCCGCGAACCTGGCCGGGGCCGAAGCGCCGGTCGCAGCCCCGACGATGACCTTCCGCGATGGGACAGCCGCTCCCGGTGAAGCCGAGAAGTACACCGCAGCCGGCGGCCAACCCCTGCGCTACGTAGGTGACCGGGCGTTCGTCTGGCGGGACGGCGTGTGGGTAGACACGCTCTACGACGCCGACACGATGACCCCCCGTCAGGTCGTGTTCCTCAGCGACGTCTACTTCGCCCTGCTCGATCTCGACCCGCAGATCGGCGAGTTCCTGGCGCTGGGCGAGCGGGTGCTCTTCATCTGGGAAGGGCAGGCTTACGAGATCGTGCCGGACTAAGCGGCGAGCATCCCCCTCATCACCGTCGCGACTTTCCCGGCTGCCTGAGCGTTGAGGCAGCCGGGTTTGTTGAGTGTGTGCATAGGTTGCCAGTAGCTCACTTAGTGCCAGGCAGAGGTGAGGTCCCGTAGGGGCGTATTGCAGTACGCCCCTACGGGG
>CAYNHD010000385.1:0-3863 GCA_964396775.1 uncultured Thermoflexus sp.
GGAGGCATTTCGCCATCAGTATCGCGTGTGGAGAGGGGATTTAGGGGTGAGGTAAATCGTAGCGCAGGCCTTTCCATATGGTCTCTGAGAGCGTCAGCCCGGCTTCTGGACGATCAATAGCTCGCGGTGCACGTTGGTGGCGATGCCGCGCGGCGTCTGGAACGCGGTGAGGATGTGCTCCACTTGCCGCCAGTGGCGCTCCAGGGTGAAGTCTTCGGGCATGGGCAGCGCCTGCAGCCAGAATAGCAGCGACGCCGCGTCTTTGTAGAAGTACGGCACGTCGTACTCGGCGCGGGCGCGCACCGCCCACCCCATCGCGGTGAACGCCTGCGCCCACTCAGCGACCGTCTGCCCCGCTTCGCGCTCGTACTGGCCGCCCGGCCCGCAGCCGAACAGCGCCGTGATGTTGCCGTGATTGCGCGCGCCGATCTGCTGGGTGAGGAAGACACCGCCGGGACGCAGCACCCGCGCGATCTCGCCGGGATGGGCGGGGGCGTGGCGGTTCAGCACCACGTCGAACGAGTCAGGGGGAAATTCGAGCGCCGCCGCGTCCATCGCCAGGAACTTGACGCGACAGGCGACCGGCTGCGGCGTGTTCGCCTCGGCGATGGCGACCATCTGCGGGTCGGCGTCAATGCCCACCCCGCTGCCGTAGTGCTCGGCTAGCGCCAGGAACTGCTCGCCGCCGCCCGTGCCGATGTCCAGCACGCGGTGCAACGGCGAGAGGTAGCGGCGGGCCACTTCGCGGTACGACCAGGGCACGGGGTCGCAGTCGTCGCGGACGGCGGCGAAATCCCACCCCCGCCGCTCCGGGAGTGACTCCGCCAGGCGCTTCAGGTCTTCCAGCGACATGGGGGTATCCCTCGCCGGGCGCTCAACGGGCATGGGCCGCCGCGAAAGCGGCTCCCGCAACGCGCGCCGCGGCTGCCGGATCGCGCTCGCCCTCGACGACAACCACAGCCACCATCGTCTGCGCATGGCCGCCCTCGCTGCTGCGCGCGAACCCGACGAACCAGGCATAGGGCGTCTCGTCCGGCCCGGCGTAGGCCAGCGCACTGTGCCCGTAGAGCGTGTAGCCGTCGCCCTGGGCCTGCTGCGTGGCAGCGTTGGCCTCCGCCGCGTAGCCCATCGCCCGCTCCAACGCCCGCGCCACCTCCGCGCGCAGCATGGCGACCGGCTGCCTCATTCCCGCGACCGCCTGCCAGTCGCTCACCCCTGGGCCATGCACGGCGTCCACCAGACGGAGCGGCGCGGCGCTGCCCCCGTTGGCGATGGCAGCGGCCAACTGCGCCACCTGCAGCGGCGAGACGGTCAGCGCGCCCTGCCCGGCCAGCAGCGCCGCCCATGCTTCGGACGCGGCGCTACCCGGCTGCGTGATACGCGCCGCCGCCGTCTGGAAGCCGGCCAGGGCGGATGCGTCGAGCAGCCCCAACACGCGCAACCGCTCCCACAGGAAATCCCCCGTCAGCCCCGCCTCGAAAGCCGCCACAAAGGGTGCCGGGCACCCGTAGGCATAGGCGTTGGCCAGCGTGAGGACATCGCCGGGGGGATCGCCCGTGCAGCCCAACGTCAGGTCGCCGACGACAACCGGAGCACGCCCATCCTCCACCGTCCTCGAAAGCAGGCGCTCGCCGCCGTCGCTCAGGTCAGTCTGCGCGCCGAGCAGCGCGGCCAGGACGACCGTCTGGAACGCCCCGCCCGGCTGGTAGAGGCCCGCCGTCGCCCGGTTGAGCAGGGGCGAGGCGGCGCGGTCAGCGGCCAGCGCGTCCCATTGCGCGTCCAGAGTGTTTGGGTCATAACCGGGCAGGCTCACCAGAGCCAGCACGTCGCCCGCCGCTGCGTCGAGCACCACCGCCGCACCCGCGCGCCCTTCCAGCGCGGCGACTACCGCTTCCTGCACGCCGAGGTCGAGCGTGGCGCGCACGTCACTTCCGGCTGGCGACCGGTGCAGCAACTCGTCGAGCAGAATGTCCGCTTTGTCGCGCCCTTCGTCACCGCGCAGGGCGGCGTCATAGGCCGCTTCGATCCCGGCGACACCATAAGTGAGGCTGTAGTAGCCAACCGCGCTCGCCGCCGCCGGGTGCGGGTAGCGCCGCACATAGACGCCGGTCGCGCCCTGCTCGCTGAGCGCCAGCGGTTCGCCTGTCCGGTCGAGGATGGCCCCGCGCGCGATGCGCTGCTCGGCGAGCACGTTGCGGGCGTTGTCGTCGCGTGTGCGCAAACCCTCGGCGGCGATCACCCCCCAGTAGGCCGCGCCGGTGGCGATCAGCGCGAAGGCGATCAACAGCGCCAGCGTCATGCGGCCCAGGTCTCTGCTGTGGATCGGGGAATCGCTCACGGCGCGCGCCCTCCCCGCTCGCTGAGCACCAGCAACAGCCCCACCACCGTGAAGCTGGTCAGCAGCGAGCTACCGCCGTAGCTGATGAACGGCAGCGTCACGCCGGTCAGCGGGACCAGCCGGAGCACACCGCCCATGATCAACAGGCCCTGTACAGCCAGCAGCACGCTCAGCCCGGCGGCGAGGAGCATGTGGAAGGGCTGCCGCGCCTGGGCTGCGACGCGCATCCCGCGCACGACCAACACGGCCAGCGCCCCGATGACGCCCAGCGTTCCCACCAGCCCCCACTCCTCGGCGATGGCAGCGAAGGCGAAGTCCGAATGGACGACCGGGATGATCCCCGGCTGGCCCTGGCCGATGCCCTGGCCGAGCACCCCGCCCGACGCCACCGCGATCAGACTCTGCACGATCTGGTAACCGCCCGCCTTGGCCGTCGGCCATGGATTCCACCAGATGTCCACGCGCAGGGCCACCACATCAAACAGGCGGTAGGCGACCGCGCTGGCGATGATCAGCAGCACGGCCCCGCCGACCAGCAGCAACGCCTGACCGCTGGCCAGGTACAGCATCGCCATGAAGACGACGAAGAACAGCGTCGCCGTGCCCAGGTCGCGCTGCCAGACGAGCACGATCACGCAGACGCCCCACATCAGCAGCACCGGCCCCAGAAAGGCCGGCGACGGCACCCGCCAGGGACCCAGGCGCACCGTGTCCTGGCGCATGTAGCGCCCGTGCTCGGCGAAGTAGCTGGCCAGGAACGCCACCAGCAGAATCTTGAGCAACTCCGACGGCTGGTAGTACACGCGCCCGAAGCCCAGCCACAGCCACAGGCGCGGCCCGGTGTCCGCCGGGTTCTCCCCGATGAGAATGGTCAGGAAGAGCAGCGCCAGCCCGCCGATCAGCCACGTGTAACGGTAGCGGCGCAGCCAGCGCAGGTCGCGCGGCAGGGCCGTCAGCGCCAGCAACGCCGCCATGCCCACCACCAGCCACGAGGTCTGACGCACCGTATATGAGGGCACGAGCCGCGCGATCAGGTTCAGCCCCCACCCGGTCAGCAGCATCGCCAGCGGAAAGAGCAGCGGGTCGCGCGCGGGCAGCCGCCGGTTGAGCAGGGCATGTCCCCCCGCCGCGCACAGCGCCCACACCATCACGGGCCACAGGTGGGACACCGGGCGGTCGCGGGCGAGCAGCAGCGCCACGTGGTTGACCAGGATGAACGCGCCGCCCAGGGCGAGCAGCAGCCGCTCGCGGCGCGCGGCGGGCGCGTGCTCTTCCAGGTCGTCCGCGCGATGAGGGGTTAGGGATGTCATGGGTGGCTGGTTCTTGGTGATTGGTTGTTGGTTGTTGGTGATCAGTGGTCAGTTTTCAGTGATCGGTTGGCGGTCAAGACTTCCGAAGTCTTCGAGACTTCGGAAGTCTGGTATCGAAGCGCCCGCGTCACGCGCAGGGGCGCTGCTCTGTGCGCCCCGGTTAACCTCACCCCCTGGCCTCGCTACGCTCGGCTCTTCCCCCTCTCCGTTAACGG
>CAYNHD010000386.1:0-2539 GCA_964396775.1 uncultured Thermoflexus sp.
GCGGCGCCAGCACCGCCACGTAGATGGGGGCCGAGTTGACCAGCAGGACGGCATTGGCGGCGGTCGTGTGCCGCACGGCGTAGGTGTAGAGCGTCACCGTCGCGCTGACGGCCAATCCCAGCGGCACCAGCCGGCGGATCGTGTCCCGGCTCAATGCCTGGCGCACCGGCGCGCGGCTGGCAACAGCCAGGGCGCACAGGAACAGGAAGCCGAACAGCGCGCGGAAGAAGGCGATGGTGCTCGTGCTCAGCCCGTCCGTCCAGCGGGTGAAGGGGATGGCCAGGCTGAAGCAAAAAGCGCCTACCAGCACCAGGGCGATGCCGGTGCGCTGGGCGGAGTCAGCGGCGAATGTGGTCAGGCGCACAGCGACCTCGTGACGGGTGAAGTGAGCGGCACACGCCGTGCGATTATAGAGGGGTGTGGGCGTTCCGTCTATGCCGGTTTGGCGGGGTGGAGTGCAAAACCTGTCAGGTAGGGGCGCTGCTCTGCTGCGCCCCGTAGGGGCGTATTGCTATACGCCCCTACGGGAGGCATTTCGCCAACGGTATCGCGTGTGAAAAGAGGGCAGCGCGGCGCGTGAGCGCCGGGCAGGGATGAGGCCAGCAAGCTGGCTGCCTACTGCGGCGGCTCGGCTGGCTCTTCCGATACGACCGCCGGGGGCTGGTCTTCGTCGCCCTCGATAGTGATGCGCGCGGGCGGGGAGTATGGCTCCTCGCCTTCTTTCTTCTTGGCGGACCTGGCCATCTTGTCGAAAGCAGCGCGCACCTGATCCACCACCTGATCGCCGACCGTCTTCCAGTCGGCGTTCTCTTCCGCGCCGACCAGGTGACCGATCCAGCCGCGCACGTCGCGCTCGATCTTCGCGCCGATGTCCGACCATCCTGGCTCGGCGGGTTCCGCTTCGGGGGCTGGCTTTGGCTCGGCGCGCACCAGGCGGGCGATGCCGTGCCGGATGCGGTTCTCCATCTTGCCGCTGATCTCGGCCCAGTCCGCGCCCGGCTCGGCGCCCACCCAGCCGCCGATGGCCTCGCGGGTGTTGGCGTCCATCTTGCTGCCGATGGTCTTCCAGTCGGCGTCTTCGTCAACGCCGACCCAACCCGCGACGCGGCGGCGCAGCTTCTCGTCCACGCGCTCGTCCAGGTCTTCAAACTTGCTCTCGTCGGGGTTCTCGGCCCAGTCGTGCACGGTGCTCTTGATGTCCTCGTCCAGGTGTTCGCCCATGTCTTCGGGCTTGGGCGTGTTGTTTTCCGTCATGTTGCTTTCCTCTCATTCCTACTCAACGCAGGCACGGTTCTGATTCCCTATACGTGCAACAGGGCCGGGATGTTGCTGGCGAGCAGCCATCAGCCATCGCCACCGGTGATCTCCCACCCCTCTGCTGAGGGCTGATGGCTGACTGCTGATGGCTGCCCTCAGCGCAGCCGGCGCGACTCAGGGTCGGACGGCGTGACGCTGGGCCTGGGCGCGTCCTGGGCGCTCGCTGGGCTGACGCTGGCGTAGAACTCGGCGTCGTAGGTGCGCGTCTTGACCACGACCGGCATGGGCACGGCATGACCCATGATCAGCGCCTGCTGGCGCGTGTCCAGCCGGGCGATCACTTCGCGCAGCCCGCCCGCCCCGCTGACGCCGGTCAGCACGGCGGCGATGTCGCGCTCGTTGTCGAGCAGGGCGGTGACGCGCGTCCCGATCTGGCTCATCACCTCCTCGTCAATGCCGCTGGGCCGCTGGTCTACGATCAGCAGGGTGACGTTGTACTTGCGCAACTCGCGGGCGATGACGCCGAAGATGGTCTGCCGGGCGATCTGCGGGTCGAGGAACTTGTGCGCTTCCTCGATGGTGATCAGCAGTTGCGGCGGCTCCAGGGCAGTGTCCCCCAGGGCTTTCTCCACGCGCTCCACGTACATCTGGTGGATGCGGCGCGTCAGATAGTTGGCGACCAGGATATAGGCGTCCAGCGCGTTGCCGTAGCGCCCGAATTCCAGGACGACGTTCTTCCGCCTTTCAAGATATTCGAGAATCTTGTTGGCGGAGTCTTCGGCGGCGTGCGGCTTGAGGAAGTCGTAGCGTTCGAAGCGCTGCACGCGCCGCTTGAGGGCCAGCACCGAGACAAAGCTGGCGGCAAGCTGGGCCTTGAGCGCCTCCAGCGTCTCCGCATCGGCGCCGATCAGTTGCCCGATCCAGCCCTTGCCCCACACCTTGTGCAACTCGTAGGCGGCGTCAATCATGGCGTCGGATAGGTCGAGCGTGGTCTTGAGCATCGCCAGGTCTTCCGGCTCGATCTCGTCGTAGCCGATGGTGACGACGTGATCGTAGCTGGCCCCGCGCCGCCGCGTCGCCTCGTCATCCAGGGTGAAGATGACCACACGCCCGCCGAATAACTGCTTGAGACCCTTCGCCTGCGGCCCGTCCTCGGTCTTGACTGCCCAACCATAATCGTTGTGCATGTCGAAGATCAGCGTCACCGCCGCGTCGTTCTTGATGACTCCGGCCAGCAGGATGCGCGTCAGGAAGCTCTTGCCCGTGCCGCTCTTGCCGAAGA
>CAYNHD010000386.1:2549-3858 GCA_964396775.1 uncultured Thermoflexus sp.
CGCTCGACCAGGCGGCGCAGGTCGAGGTGCACGCGCGTATCTTCCAGTTCCAGCGGCGCGCCGATGTGGAAGTGCGTGGCGTCCTCTTTGCCGAACACGTCGTCCACGTCCTCCGCCGAGGCGATCTCGACCGCCGTGAAGTGGCTGGGAATAGTGCGCACCGGTTTCGGCTCGTCGCTGCCCTCGTCAATGCTGAGCATGGGCGCGACATGGACGGTGCCAAAGGCCGCTGTGCCGTTATACACGTCGCGCAGGAAGGCGTCGCCCAGGTCGGGTGGATCGCTGCGGATGGCCGGATTGGTCGCGTCGAGCAGCACGTCGGTGATCATGCAGAAGAAACGCTTGGAGCGCCCGCGCACGACCACGTAGCGCCCCACGGCCAGGTCTTCGATGGCCGCCTGCGGATCGAGCTTGATGTCCAGCCCCCGGCTGAGCGAGCCGCCGACGACCACGCCCAGCCGTTGACCGGCGGCGGGCGCTGCGGGCGCAGAGAGCGCCCCGCGCGGGAACCAATCGTCCAGGCTGTCTGAGCCTGTTTCCGAGAAGAGCGGATCGCGTGTGGTCATGGTGGCTATGCTCCTTGCAGGGTGTGGCGCGGCGAACCGGTCACGCCGGCCTGATCAACTGCAACACGTGCTGCAAGCGCGGCAAGTCCTGGCTCAGCAGGCCGGCCAGCAGACGCCCCGCTTCTACCAGGAAGGCGCGCCGTTCGGCCTCCGGGCGCGCCTCTGCCGCGAACTTCAGCGCCGCCGCCAGCAGTTGCTCCGCTGGCACATCGCTGGCATTGAGCACCAGCCGCAGAAAGTCTAGCCGCTCCGTGAAGCGGGCAACTGTCGCCGCGTCGCAGAGCAGCACGGGGTCCAGGCTGAGCGGCGGGCGCGGCGGCAGCGTCTGGTGGATGCGTCCACCCTGGATGTAGCCCACATTGAGCACGCTGATCTCCAGCGGCACCATGCGGTTCTCGCGCTGGTCGCGGATGGTGGCCTGAGTCATGTTGTTGGCCAGGATCATCTGGCGGACGAGCGGATCGTCGTCAATGCTGATGGCGTGGATCACGCCGATCACGTCCAGGTCAGCGGCGGGGTCTTGCCGCGTGCGCACGAACGCGCCAAACGCCGGGTGCTCGATCTGCTGGCTGCGCGTGCCGCAGACGAAGCCAACCGTGCTGGCGCGCAGCACCTGGCCAATGACGGGTGTTTGTTCTGCTTCGACCATGCTGGTCTCTCCCCTGATAAAGTGCCATTTGAACCGCAGAGACGCAATCGATCTGCCGTGTCCTTCTCCTTTCTATCATACTAGACGCAGAGGA
>CAYNHD010000387.1:0-3843 GCA_964396775.1 uncultured Thermoflexus sp.
AGCGCCATTGACCAGGTGATCGTCGCCGGGGCGTTCGGCAACTACATTGACCTGGCCGGTGCGGTGGCCATCGGCATGTTCCCGCCGCTGCCGCTGGAACGCTTCCACCAGGTGGGCAACGCGGCGGGCATCGGCGCCAAGCGCCTGCTGATCAACGCCGGTGAGCGCGAGCGCGCCGCCGCCCTCGTCGGGCGCCTGCACTACATCGAGCTGACCAATCATCCACACTTCACGGATCGCTTCAGCCAGGCGGTCAAGCTTGCGCCCGACCCCTGGGAAGAATGAGCGCAACACTCTGAGGAGCTATTCGATCATGCAGACAGTATTGCGAGGCCCATCGTCCGAAATTATCATCTCGCCCGACAAGCCGATCGTCATGATCGGCGAGCGCATCAACCCGACCGGGCGCAAGGCGTTCAGCGCCGAATTGCAGGCCGGCGACCTGAGCCGCGTCCCGCGCGACGCACAGGCCCAGGCACACGCCGGGGCGACCGTGCTCGATGTCAACGTCGGCGCGGCCAGCGTGGACGAGGTCGCCCTGCTGCCCCAGGCCGTGCGTCTGGTGCAGGACACGGTTGACCTGCCCGTGTGCATTGACTCGGCGAATCCGGCGGCGCTGGAGGCCGGGCTGAAGGTCGTGCGCGGGCGCGCGCTGGTCAACTCCGTCAACGGCGAGACGGCCAAGCTCAAGGCCGTGCTGCCCATCGTCGCCGAGTATGGCGCGGCGGTGATCGCGCTGTGCATGGACGACAGCGGCATCCCCGCCACGCCCGAAGCGCGGCTGAAGGT
This sequence comes from uncultured Thermoflexus sp., assembly GCA_964396775.1. Taxonomy (GTDB): domain Bacteria; phylum Chloroflexota; class Anaerolineae; order Aggregatilineales; family Aggregatilineaceae; genus UBA2029. The sequence continues at coordinate 790 of CAYNHD010000387.1, forward strand.
GGCTGAGAACATCCTCAACGAGGCGGCCAGGCTGGGCATCAAGCCCGAAGACGTGCTGCTCGACCCGCTGGTGCTGGCCGTCAGCGCGGACCCGACCGCCGGCCTGGTGACGACGACGACCGCCCGCCTGATCCGCCAGACGTCCGGCTGCAACATGACGGCGGGTGCGAGCAATGGATCGCACGGGATGCCGGAGCGCGAAGTGCTCAACACCGTCTTCCTGGCGCTGCTGGCCCAGGCGGGCGTCAACGCGCCGATCTGCAACCCGCTCAAGAACGGCCTGGCCATCCGCGCCATTGACCTGATGATGGGCCGCGACGAGTGGGGCATGGGTTACATTCAGGCGTACCGCGCCCTGTCGAAGGAATAGCGACGAGGCGCAGCAAGTTCGCTTAGCTGGCCACGCCTCTCCCCCTACATCCCCCTCTCCAGCCTAGCTAGAGAGGGGGACTTTGACCGGCTGGCGTGGCACTTTCCCCCTCCCTGGCTTTGCCGGGGAGGGGGCCAGGGGGAGGGGCAATTTCGCCCACACCAGGGCGCAGCTACAGCAACGCCCTACCTAATCAACGGTGGATTACTGGGATCAGGGTTGATGACACGACGTGTGCTATTGGGTGGAATGACGACCATACTGCTGGCGGCAACCTGGCTGGCGACGGCCTGGGCGGGCGCGCTCACCCCCACGCCCACGCCGTTCGTCGAGCCGGCGGGCTGCTGGGAGCCGCCCGACGATTACAGCCGTCTGTGGGTCAACGGGGCGCTGCTCAACGCGCGCACCCTGGCCATGCTCGACCACGCCCAGGCGCTCTACGCGGCGGGCGGCGGCATCATTGACTTCCGGCTGGCGATCACCCAGGGCAGCTACAACGCTGGGGGCGTCGCGGCCAGCTTCGGCACGCACGACGGCGGCGGCGCGGTGGACCTGTCCGTGCGTAGCCGCATAGACTGGTCAGTGCTGGAAGCGGAGATCGCGCCGATGATCGCCGCGCTGCGCGTCGCCGGCTTTGCCGCCTGGCTGCGCGAGGCGGACGAGCTACACCCCGGCTCGCCGATCCACATCCACGCCATCGCCATCGGCGACGCGGAGCTTTCGGAGGCGGCGCGCGCTCAGCTTGACGGCACGTTCGGCTACCTGCGCGGCTACAACGGCCTGCCCCAGGTCGGCGGCGTTCCCGTGCCGGACGCTCACGGCGGGCCGGTGATCTGCGAGTGGATGGTGGCGCGCGGCTTCGGCGACCTGCGCGGCCAGCCCAACCCCTACCCGACACCGGGCGGGACGACCATCCCGCAGTGGCCGATCCCATGAGCGCCGAATTGCAGTTCACCTCCCGGAACGGGCCGGGCGTCCGCCTGCGCGACCAGATTATGCTGATCACGCTGGCGCGGCTGGTACTCAACACCGGTCACCGCATGATCTACCCCTTCCTGCCGACGTTCGCGCGTGGGCTGGGGGTGAGCCTGGAGACGGTGGCGCTGGGCGTCACGGCGCGGGCGGGGCTGGGGCTGATCAGTCCGCTGCTCGGCTCGCTGGCCGACCGGCACGGACGGCGGCGCTCCATGTTGGCCGGGCTGACCGTCTTCGCCGCGAGTATGCTGCTGGTGACAGTCTGGCCGACGTATCCGGCGCTGTTCATTGCGCTGGTGATGGCCGGAGTCGGCAAGCAAATCTACGACCCGGCCATGCAAGCCTACATCGGCGACCGCGTGGGCTACACGCAGCGCGGCCTGGCCATCGCCGTGACCGAGGTGAGCTGGTCGGGCGCATTCCTGTTCGGCATCCCCGTGCTCGGCTGGCTGATCGCGCGCACCGATACCTGGCAGACGCCCTACCCGCTGCTGGGCGGGGCGGCGTTGCTGGCCCTGGCCGTGCTGTGGCGCGTTATCCCGGCGGACTCGATGGGCACCGGCTATCGCCCCACCCTGGGCGAAGGCATCCGCCTGATCCTGGCTCACCGCGCGGCGCTGGCTATTTTGCTGATGGGCTTTCTGATCAGCACCAGCAATGAGACCATCGGCATCATCTACGGCGCGTGGATGGAAGACGCTTTCGCCCTCAAGGTGACGGCGCTGGGCGCGTCGGCCATCGTCATCGGGCTGGCCGAACTGACCGGGGAGGGCGCGGTCGCCGGGTTCGTAGACCGGATCGGCAAGCGGCGCGCGGCAGCGGGGGGCATCGCCGCCAACATCGCCGCTGCGCTGCTGCTGCCCGCGCTGGAGTTCCGCGTCGAGACGGCGCTGCTGGGGCTGTTCCTGTTCTACCTCACTTTCGAGTTCGCCATCGTCAGCGCCATCCCCCTGCTGAGCGAGCTGGTGCCCGGCGCGCGGGCCACGCTGATGGCCGGCAACGTGATGGCCTTCTCCGCCGGGCGGATGCTCGGCGCGCTGATCGGCCCGGCCCTGTTCAGCGTCGGGCTGCTGGCCAACTGCACGGTCGCTGCGCTGGGCGACGCGCTGGCCGTGGCCGCGCTGGTGCTGTTCGTGCCGCACGATTGATGATGAGGAGTAATCCGTGAACAGTGGTCAGTTATCAGTTGTCTCAGGGCCACATCCGGCGTACAGTGGGACGTGAGCGCGCACCGCTTCGTGTCGGCGCGCACGAGATCGGTCAGCCAGGAGGGGCGCTGCTCTGCTGCGCCCCGGTCAGCCTCACCCCCAGCCTCGCTGCGCCCGGCTTGCCCCCTCTCCACGACGTGGAGAGGGGGCGGCGAGGCCCGCGTCAGCGGGCCGAGCGGGGGTGAGGCTCTTCGCCAACACTAAGGAAGGGCGCATGATACCCCGTAAACGTGTCGCCATCATGGTCACCTGCATGGTAGACCAGGTTATGCCGGAGGTCGGCGTGGCCGCGGTCAGGCTGCTGCGGCGGGCCGGCTATGCGGTCGAGTTCCCCGTCGAGCAGACCTGCTGCGGGCAGCCGTTCTTCAACAGCGGCTTCCGCGCCCAGGCCGCCGACCTCGCCAAACGCTCGTTGGACATCTTCGAGCCATACGACGCGGTTGTGCTGCCCGGCGGCTCGTGCGCGGCGATGATCCGCAAGGAGTACCCGTACCTGCTGGA
>CAYNHD010000388.1:0-3821 GCA_964396775.1 uncultured Thermoflexus sp.
TGCCAGATCGTCCCCCCTCTAGCTTCGCTGGAGGGGGGATTGAGGGGGGAGGCATCCAGCGAGCATTCCCGAACTTCCCCTGGCGGCAGGTTGTTCGTGGACCCCAACTTCGACCTGGGCGGCAATTTGTGTTACCCTACGGCGCTGTGAGCAGTGAGGTGTCAGCTGAAAGGAAAAGAGGCCAAACCATGATCGATTCTGTGCGCGCCGCCGTCGAGCGCCATACGGCGCAGATTCGGGCGCTCTATATAGATTTCAGCCAGAAAGAATGGATGGCAGCGACCACCGGCACGCCCCAGGCGCTCAACGCCGCCGCCGAAGCGCGCCGGACGTGGATGCACTTCCAGGCCGACCCGGAAGCCTACGCGCAGTACAAGCAATGGGACGAGGAAGGCGCGGCGGGCGACGACGCGCACCTGGCGCGCATGGTGCGCGTGCTGCATTACGGGTTCGGGGCGGGGCAGCGCGACCCGGCAACCATTGACGAGATGAGCGATCTGACAAAGGCGCTCAGCGACGCCTACACCAACTTCCGCGCCGAGGTGAACGGCCAGCGCCTGACGGCCAACGCCATCAGCAATGTGTTGCGTACCGAGAAGGATTCCCAGGCGCGGCGCGCGGTGTGGGAAGCCAGCAAACAGATCGGCCCGCGCGTCGCCGGCCAGATTCGCCGCCTGGCTGAGCTGCGCAACATGGCCGCGCAGCGCATGGGCTATGCCAACTTCCATCGGATGAGTCTGACCTTCGACGAACTCGACCCGGACTGGCTGTACGCCATGCTCGATGAGCTGGCCGTCAAGACCGAGGAACCTTACCGCAGCGTCAAAGCCGAGCTTGACGCCGAACTGAGCGCGCGCTTTGGCGTGCCGGCGGGCGACCTGATGCCCTGGCACTACGCCGACCCCTTCGCTCAGGACGCGCCGATCCTGGCCGACTACGACTACGACGCGCCCTTCGCCGGGCGTGAACTGGAGCCGCTGGCCATCGTCACCTACGACGGGCTGGGCATGGACGTGCGCGACATCCTGGGGCGCAGCGACCTGTACGAGCGCGAAGGGAAAGACCAGCACGCCTTCTGCACGCACATTGACCGCGAAGGCGACGTGCGCATCCTGTGCAACCTCAAGCCGAACCTGCGCTGGATGGAGACTCTGCTGCATGAGCTAGGGCACGGCGTCTATGACAAGTACATCCCCCAAGACCTGCCCTGGCTGCTGCGCACGATCTCGCACATCCTGACCACCGAGGCGATGGCCATGCTGATGGGCGCGGAGACGCTCGACCCGGAGTGGCACGAGCGCGTGCTGGGCGTGGACGGGGCAGAAGCGGCGCGAGCAGGGGCGGCGGGCCGCCGGCGGCTGCGCCTGCAGGAACTGATCTTCGCCCGCTGGGTGCTGGTTGTGGTGAACTTCGAGCGCGCGCTCTATGAAGACCCGTCGCGCGACCTGGACGCCCTGTGGTGGGAACTGGTGCAGCGTTACCAACTGCTCAACAAGCCGGACGGGCGCGAAAAGCTGCCCGACTGGGCGACGAAGTACCACATCGCATTGGCCCCGGCCTACTACCAGAACTACCTGCTGGGGCGCATGATGTCCTTGCAGTGGGAGGATTGGCTGCGCAGGCGCGCCGGCGGCATCGTCGGGCGGCGGGCGGCGGGCGAGTTCTTCCGCGAGCGCATCTTCGCCATCGGCAACACCATGCCCTGGAACGACGGGTTGCAGCACGCGACCGGCGAGCGGCTCAACCCCGATTACTTCGTCGAGAAGTTCGCCCACTCCTGACGCGGGATGCAGTACCTGTACGTCAGTTACCCCGATCACGACTACGACTTCGCCCACCGCCTGGTTGACGACCTGCAGGCGGCGGGCTATGTCGTTTTCGTGGACGCGGTGGCGGCGCTGGGGACGATGGCCTGGGCCGCCGAGACGCGCCACGCCATTCGCGCGGCGGGGGCCGTGCTGATGATCCTCGACCCGGCGCGCGGGCGGCGCGTGGGGATGCGCCATGAGGGGGTGCTGGCCGGGCGGCGGCGCACGCCGACCTTCGTGCTGCTGCGCTCGTCCGGTGACCTGCCGCGCTACCTGAGCCGGGCGACGGTGATTGACTTCTCGGCGGAGTACGACAAGGCGCTGGCTGAGCTTCTGGCGGGGCTGCCCGCCCCGGCGGAGCTGCTGGCCGCCGAAGTGCCGGTGCGTCGCCCACTGCGCCGCCCGCCGCGCCGCCGCGACTCGCGTTGGCGCGAGCGGCTGGTCTGGACGCTGGCCGTTGTCGGTGTGCTCGCCGTCTGTCTGCTGGTGGCTATCGCGTTTGGCCTCATTCCGGTGTAGGATCAAATCAAGCGATGGCAAAGCAATTGCACCTGACGTGCGCGCTGCTTGACCTCACCCCCTGGCCTTGCTGCGCTGGGCCTTTCCCCCTCTCCGCCGGCGGAGAGGAGGAGGTTTGTAGGGGAGGGTTTCAAAACCCTCCCCTACAAGGGCGCAGCACAGCAGCGTCCCTACAGGTGGGCGTGTGCGCCGGGCGGGGGTGAGGCGTGCCGGCTGATTGGCACGCGCCCATGCTGCGCGCGAGACGGGAGAATCGGGAAGCCTATGGACCGCTCAGTGCCCAAAACCGGAAGCGAAGAGATCGCGCTCTACATCCGCACCTACTACTCGCTGCTGCGCTCCAGCCGCGCCGTGCACCTTGACGCGCTGGTCGAGACGCACCTGGCGGTGAATTCGTCGCTGCACACGCGGGCGCGCGAGCCGATGCCGGACGCCGCCGCTCTGTTCTACGCGGCGATGCGCCTGCCGCCGTGCATGGCGGATGTTGAGCTGGTGGTGATGGGCCAGACGGATCGCGTCTTCTACGATCACGGGTTTGCCCAGGTGGACGAGTGGGAGCGTGTCACTGCGCCTGCGCGCCGCCGGCGCATGGCCTTCGACGGCAAGCAGACGCTGGCCGTCTACGTCGCCAGCGGCTCGGACATTGACGACCTGATCCCGATCCTGGTCGCCTACCAGATCGAGTGGAACAAGCTGCACGACCTGCTGCAATCGGTGGTGGCGCAGGCAAGCCTGGCCGCCTTCAGCGCCGATTCTTCGCTGAGCCGGACGGCGGAGCTGGCCCGCGCCCTGGGCATGACGGCGGACGATCTGAGCCGCCTGCAGGATGCCTGGGGCAAAGACACCATCGCCACGCTGAAGAAGATCGCGCGCAGCCCCAAGCGGCTGGCAGTGCAACTGCTGGCGGGCACCTACATCAACTACCAGCGCGCCACGTCCGACTGGTGGTTCAACGTGCGCCAGCACGTCGAGCATGTCACCCTGCAGGATCGCCCGGTCTACTTCATCTCCAGCAACGTGCACGCCGTGCCCAACTTGCTGAGCGGCTTCGCGCTGCGCGAGGAGGAGCGCATCTTCGAGTTCGTGGAGAAGGCGGGCGATCCTGGCCTGACCGCCGAGTATGACTACGTGCGCGTGCGCGACGAACTGAACAACAAGAACAACTTCCTGTATTACGCGCTGCGGCGCTACACCAGCCTGCCCGACGTGGACGCGCGTCGCCGTCAGGCCGAGGCGGAGGCCGGCATCACGCGCGTGCCCAGCCTGCACGGGTTCGACATCGAGGCGCAGGTCATTGAGCTAAACAAGCTCGACCCGGCGCGCATGGACTCGCGCATCGTCCCCGCTGGCGCGGACGAGATGGCCCTGCTGCGGAACAGCGACGCGCTGATCGTCAACATTGACTACCCGCTGGGCATGGCCGCCTACCACGTGCTGGCCAAGATCAGCCAGTACGTGACGCGGATGCAGGGCATCTACGTGATCGGCAAGGCG
>CAYNHD010000389.1:0-3816 GCA_964396775.1 uncultured Thermoflexus sp.
CTATCTGGAGGCCAGGTCGTTAACCCGGTCGGAAGTCTTGAACTCCTCATAGATGCGATCCAACCCGCTCTTGATGCGCCGCTGGACGTTCTCGCTGTCGCCCGTGTCGTAGGGGAACATTTCCAGCAACTCCGGCACCAACGCGGCGGTGTCGGCGCGCGGGCGGCCCGCCCGGTACAGGCTGAACACCCGCCGCCGCGCCACGCGCAGGTAGTTGGAGATCGGCTCGGTGGCGCTCTTGTCCACCACCGGCCCGCGCCCTGGCACGATGATGTCCGCCGCGAAGCGCGGGCGGCGTAGCTCGGTCAGGTTCTCCAGCCAGTCTTTCGTGTGGCAACTGGCGATGTATGGGTGCTCGTCCACACAGAGGCTCGGCCCGGCGAAGAGCACGCGCTGCTCCGGCAGGTGCACCCACACGCTGCCCGCCGTAGGGCCGGCCATTGCCAGCAGGGGGATGTGCCACGTCCCAAAGCGAAGCTGCATCCGCTCGGTGAAGCCGACGTTAGGCATCAGCAGGCGAACCGCCGCGAACTGCTCGCGCTCCAGCGCGTTCGACGCCAGCGCGTCACTGGCGCTGTCGAGGAACGTCTGGGGCAGATTCGCCATCTGAAGCAAGGTTTCTTCATGGGCGACAATCGCCCGCGCGCCGAACCAGCAGGCTCCCAGCAGGCGGTCGCGCTGGCTATCGGTGAGGACGAGCGCCAGCACCGGCAGAGGGGAGATTTCCGCCAGGGTATTGCGCCAATGCTGCGCGTCGCGCGGGTAGGGCGGCGCGTCCACCAGCACCCACCCGTCGTCGGTCAGAATGGCCCCGACGTTGACCAGCCGGTAACCCGTCTCGACAAAGACATTAGGAGCTAGTTCGCGCACGGTTCCCCATCCTCACTCACGTGATTCGCCCGCCCCCCGGATGTAGTCTGCCGCTGCCTGGAGCGCGGCCTGCGCCTGCGTCGCGGACACGTCGCTTCCGCCGCCCTGCGCGAACGACGGGCGACCGCCGCCCCGCTCAATCCCCCAGACAGCCAGCCCGCGCTTGAGCACGGCCACCATGTCCAGCGCCACGTCCTCGGAGCACGCGGCGATCAGTTGGGCTTTGGCCCCACTCGCCGCGCACACCATCACCGTCGCCGGGCGGGCGATGACCTGCTGGACAAGCTGACGCATTTCGCCCGCGTCGCGTTCGGCGAAGGCCGCCAGCACGAGCCGCGCTCCGCCGGTCTGCTCGCCCGCCGCCCACAACGTCTCGGCTTCATACGCCAGGGCCAGCGCCTGCGCCTGGCGCAGATCGCGGCGCAGCGCCTTGTTCTCGTCGCGCAGCTTGGCCAGCACCGCCGGCAGATCGGCGAAACCAGTGGTCATTTCGGCGGCGATCTGGTGCAGCAGCGCGTTCTTGAGGCGGTAATCGCGCAGCGCGCGCCCGCCGCAGCGGAACTCCACGCGCAGGATGTCGCCGCGCCGCTCGGTGCGCAGGACCTTGACCAGTCCGATCTCGCCTGTGCGGGCGACGTGCGTGCCGCCACAGGCGGTGACATCGAACGCCTCGACCGCCACCACACGGAACCTGCCCTCTACGTCCGGCACCTTGCGCAGGGCCAGCGCCGCCACTTCGTCGTCAGTGGGGAACCAGGCGCGCACCGGGCGGTCTTCGGTCACGATCTGGTTGGCCAGGTCTTCGGCAGCGTCCACCGTCGCCGGGGCCAGATCGGGCTGGTCGAGGTCAATGGTGATGCTGTCCGCGCTCATGTGGAAGCCGACCGTCGCGGCCTGGGCGAGGCGCTCGAACGCCTGCGAGAGAATATGCTGGCCAGTGTGGTGTTGCATATGGTCGAAGCGCCGCGCCCAGTCCACCTGGCCGGAGACGCGGCCCACACTCAGTGCCCGGTCGAGGATGTGCAGCACCGCTCCGTCGGACTCGCGGACGATCACCTCCAGCACCGCCGCGCCGTTGAGCGTCCCAGTGTCGTGCAGCTGACCGCCGCTGGTCGGGTAGAAGCAGGTGCGGTCGAGGATCGCCGCTGGTGCCTCGTTGACAATGGTGGTGCTGATCACGTTTGCTTCAAAGGCAGTGCTGTACGAATCAGTGTAATACAGGCGTTCGGTGATCATATCCCGGCTTCCGCGCGGTGAGGTTTCGGCGAGACGGCGAAGCATGGTGCTATTGTAACATGATCGGGGGCCGGGAGTGAGCAAATCGGGTGCGAAGATTGCCCCTCAGACGCTGCTGAGAGACCATGTGGAAACCTCACCCCCGGCCCCCTCTCCGTTTACGGAGAGGGGGAGTAAGCATGGGGCTAAGTCCCCTCTCTGCGTGTGATGCTGTTGGCGAAATGCCTCCGTAGGGGCGTATTGCAATACGCCCCTACGGGGGCGCAGCGGAGCAGCACCCCTACGAAGCCAGCGCGTGCTCAGTTCGCCAACAGTATCGCGCATGGAGAGGGGATTTAGGGGTAAGGTAAATCGTAAGGCAGACCGTTCCACAAGGTCTCTGAATGCGAGGTCAGCGGGCGGAGCGTTGTGCCAGAAGAGACTTCCGAAGTTTGGCAGACTTCGGAAGTCTGGCGGGGCATAAGAGCACCCTCTACCGCGCCACGCGCCCGGAGGAGTCGCCGCCCATCAGCTTCTCGACCTCGCTCACCGTCACCAGGTTGAAGTCGCCATAGATCGAGTGCTTGAGGCATGAGGCAGCGATGGCGAAGTCGAGCGCGCACTGACGGTCGTCGTAGGCGCGCAGCCCATAGACAAGGCCGCCTACGAACGAGTCGCCGCCGCCCACGCGATCCACGATGTGCGCGATGTTATACGTCGCGCCGCTGTAGAAGTGCCCGCCGTCCCACAGCACGCCCGACCAGGTGTTGTGGCTGGCCGAGAGCGAGCCGCGCAGAGTGATGGCGATGGTCTTCAGGGACGGGAAACGCTGGTTGAGTTGCTCGCACACGGCGCGGTATTTGTCGGCCTCCACCTTGCCGGAGAGCACGTCCGTGTCCGGCGCGTGAATACCGAAGACCTGGGCGGCGTCTTCTTCGTTGCCGACGGCCACATCGCACAGGCTGACCAGCTCTGGCATGACCTCGCCCGCCTTCTTGCCCCAGCGCCACAGGTTCTTGCGGTAGTTCAGGTCGCAAGAGACGGTCAGGCCCATCTCGCGGGCGGTCTGGACGGCTTCCAGGCAGACGGCGGCGGTGCCGGCGGCGATGGCCGGGGTGATGCCCGTCCAGTGGAACCAATCCGCATCGGCGAAGACGGCCCGCCAGTCAATCATGCCCGGCTCGATGGTGGCGATGGCCGAGTGCGCGCGGTCGTAGACGACCTTGCTGCCGCGCTGGGCGGCGCCTATCTCCAGGAAGTAGATGCCCAGCCGCTCGCCGCCGCGCACGATCTTGTCCGTGCCGACGCCGTGCCCGCGCAGGAAATGCAGGCACGCCTCGCCCAGGTCGTTGGCGGGCAGCCGCGTGACGAAATCCACCGCCACGCCGTAGTTGGCCAGCGACACGGCCACATTCGCCTCGCCACCGCCGTAGGTCACGTCGAACGACGACGCCTGGCCGAGGCGCAAGAAGCCCGGCGGCGTCAGGCGCATCATGATCTCGCCAAAGGTCACGACTTTGCTGGTCATCAAACTCTCCCCCTCGCCAGGCAACCGGCGGGTTCGGGCGCTGCTCTGCTGCGCCCCGCCTTCCAGTCTTCCGAAGCCTCGCAGACTTCGGAAGTCTTGCTCAGAGGCCGTTTGAACGGGTCTGCAACCCCACCCTAAATCCCTCCTCGCCGGCGAGGAGGGACTTCAAGAGCACTCCTTTCTCCCTTCCCTCGCTTGCGGGG
>CAYNHD010000390.1:0-3812 GCA_964396775.1 uncultured Thermoflexus sp.
GAGGCCCGCACAGCCAGGCTTAAGTTGACGCATTTGGGGCGTATGGCAATACACCCACAGCGCGCGCTGCTCTGCTGCGCCCCCTCCCTGACAGGTCTTGTACACAGCCGGAGGGCAGGGGAAATGAATGAGGAGCGCCATGTCTGCGCGCTCCTCGTGAACAGTGAATGCACACCGCCTGACGTGCACGAACTGGTGCCCTGGAGAGGACTCGAACCTCCACGCCCGAACGGGCACAGGCCCTCAACCTGCCGCGTATACCAATTCCGCCACCAGGGCAGGTAACCGGAATTATATACAGCCCGTCTCCGTTCTGTCAATGGTTGGCAACACCGCGCGACCGGCGTACAATCGAGGGTTGCAGCATGGGTATCTGTGGTGGCGAGTAGGCCCAGGACAGGAACTGGTGCGATGAAGATTGCCCTCGATGCAATGGGAAGCGACCGTCACCCGGCCCCTGATGTGGAAGGGGCTGTACTGGCTGCTCGCGAGCTGGGAGTGGAGGTTCTTCTGGTCGGTGACGAGCCAGGCGTGCGGGCGGAACTGGACAAGCACGACCACCAGGGGTTGTCGTTGGAGATTGTCCACGCGCCGCAAGCTGTGGCCATGTCCGATAAGCCGGGCGTCGTGGGCCGCGCCAAGCCAGACTCGTCCATGCACGTCGGCATGCGGCTGGTCGCGGAGGGCCAGGCCGACGCCTTCGTGACGGTGGGCAACACCGGCGCGGCGCTGGCCATCGCCATCTTGCATACGCTCAAGCGCATTCCTGGCGTGCACCGCCCGGCGCTGTGCGCGCTGCTTCCCTTTGGCAACAAGCGGGTGATGGCTCTGGACATCGGCGCAAACGCCGACTGCAAGGCAGAATGGCTCGCCCAGTTCGCCGTGATGGGCAGTCTCTACGCGCAGCACGCGCTTGGTCACAACCGCCCGCGCGTGGGATTGCTCTCCAACGGTGAGGAACTGGGCAAGGGCACGGTACTGGTTCAGGAAGCGGCGGAACTTCTGCAGCACAGTGGGGTTAATTTCGTAGGAAACGTCGAGCCAAAGGAAATCCTGGGGGGCAGTGTTGATGTGGCCGTCATGGACGGCTTCTCCGGCAACGTGTTGCTGAAGTCTATGGAAGCGATTGGGGCTACCGTTTTCGACCTCATCCGCCAGGAACTGCGTGCAGATTGGCGGTCGAAGCTGGCCGGGCTGCTAGGCAAACCGGCTTTCCGGCGTGTGTACCGGGCGATTGACCCCTTCGAGGTGGGAGGGGCACCGCTCTTGGGCGTGAACGGTGTGGTCATCATCGGGCATGGGCGCTCGAATGCGTTTGCGGTGAAGAACGCCATTCGCCAGGCCCAACTTGCCGTATCGGGGCGGATCGTACAGGCCATCGCTGACGGCCTGCGCGCCACGCCCGCACAAGATGAACAGAGCTGAGTGAAAGCGCAAGGAAAAGGACGAGTGCTATGGAACTCATGCGCAATGGTGTTCCGCGTGTGGTGATCACTGGAATGGGGGCTGTCACCCCGCTGGGGCGGTTCCCGGAGTACTGGGAGAAGCTCAAAGCCGGTATATCCGGCGTGAGGCGCATTCAGAGCTTCGACCCATCGAACCTGGAAGTGCAGATTGCCGGCGAAGTCCTCGACTTTGACCCGACAGAGTACATCGAGTCGAAGGAAGCGCGGCGCATGGGCCGGCCAGCGCAGTTTGCGGTCACGGCGGCGATGGATGCTCTCAAAGACGCCGGGCTGACTGTCGAGGACATCGAGCCGATCTGCGAGCGTGTGGCGGTGGACTTCGGATCATCGCTGGGTGCGCACGATCTGGCTCAGCAGGCGTCGTTCGGCTTCCGCACGAAGGGGCGGCGTCCTGGCCCGTTCTCGTTGATCGAATCGATCCCCAACATCCCCGCCCACCATATCAGCCGCGTGCTGGGCGCGTTGGGGCCGCTGGTGTGCCTTTCGACGGCTTGCGCCACCGGCACGCACAGCATCGGCGACGCGATGAACCTGATCCGCTACGGCAAAGCGGACATGGTGGTGACCGGCGGCGTGGAGGCCATGATCCTTGACTATGGCATCGCCGGCTTCATCTCGATGAAGGGCCTGGCGACGGGTTATAACGACAACCCGGACAAGGCGAGCCGCCCCTTCGATCTCAACCGCAACGGGTTCGTCTTCTCCGAGGGGGCGGGAGCGATGATCCTGGAGACACTGGAACGGGCGATCAAGCGCGGGGCGCGCATCTACGCCGAGGTGCTGGGCATGGCGTCCTCGTCCGACGCTTACCACGTGGCAGCGCCGGAGCCGACCGGCCTGGGCGCGGCCAATGCCATGCGTTGGGCGATCCAGGACGCCGGGCTAGACCCCGACAAGATTGACTACGTGAACACGCACGGGTCGTCCACTCAGGCGAACGACGCGGTTGAAACCCGCGCCATGAAGCAGGTCTTCAAAGATCACGCCTACAAGCTGGCGGCCAACTCGACCAAGAGTATGCTTGGCCATCTGCTCGGCGGGGCGGGCGCTGTGGAGGGAATCGCCACCGTCATGTCGCTCTTCGAGCAGATACTGCACCCGACGATCAACCTGGAGACGCCCGATCCAGAGTGCGATCTCGACTACGTGCCCAATGAAGCGCGCGATGCCAGGCTGAAGTTTGCCATGTCGAACAGCTTTGGCCTGGGCGGGCAGAACGCCTGCGTGGTGTTTGGCCGCGTGTAGACTGTGTGCGCCAGCGGTGACCAGGTGATAGCCGTTCAGTTCCCCGCAATGACTATCACCTGGGCGCGCTTGGCCTGCTCCAGTTGGCTCTGCGTCAGCCGCGCCTGGGCGCAGAGATGGCTCCCACCGGCGGCCAGCCACTCGTCCAGCGTGGGGCTGGCCGCCATACCGGACACTGCCTCCGCGTAGATGCGCGCCCCCCAGTAATAGTAGCGCCGGGTTTCCGCGCTCCACGCTGCCCACCCGCTGCCGATGATGCCGTGCCCGCCGTTGTAGCCGGCCAGAGCCAGCCCCGCATGGCCACCGGCAACCTCCAGGCTGCCCGCCAGGTAGTTCATCCCACGCCGTGCATTCGTCACCACGTCCAGCATATCTTCGCCGGGATCGAAGTGAAACGGCATCACCTGGAACAGCCCTTGCGCCCCTGCTGGAGATGACACTGACGGGTCGCCGCAGCTTTCGATCTGGATCAGGGTGGCGATCAAGTTGGGATCAATCTGGTAGAGGACGGCCCATGCCTGGATAAGCGGCGTCCAATACAGCACCTCGTCGGTGAAGACCTCCGACAGAGGACTGGCTGCTGCCTGCGGCCCAACCGGAGAATCGGCGTAGCCGTAGCGGTACGGATCGGCCACTGTGTAGACCCGGTTCCCTGTGGCGGCGTGCCAGAGCAGAGCCGTCCCCAGCGTGGCGGCAAAGCCGATGGCAGCGCAGGAGAGCAGCACGGCGGCGGCAACGACGACTGACAGCGAGCGAGTGATCACTGGCTCTTTTCCCTCGCGGACAGGCACAGACTGAGCAGCAAACAGGACGATCAATGATAGAACATACGTTCTATTTCTGTCTCTAGGATACCAGTTTGTGGGCCGCGAGTCAAGGGCGTTTTGCGCAGAAAACGCTCTGTTCGCAGAGCACGGCGCAGCCGGCGACTCTCTGCAAAGTGTACGCGCAAACCACACCTGGGCAATGGTAGCGCAACCCATTACAATCGGGGTGGGGCGATCCAGGCCGAGGTTGAGAAGACAACGCCACGCCAGAATCGCCGCGAGGTTTCAAGGAGCGACTCATGGGCAAGTCCGAGCGCGTACCCGTGCGCGTCAT
>CAYNHD010000391.1:0-3802 GCA_964396775.1 uncultured Thermoflexus sp.
AGCGTGTCATGCACTTTTCAACCCCTATCCCCCGGCCCCTTTCCCCGCTGGCGGTTCAGGGCGGACGGGTGTTGAGATTGGCCTATAGTCTGGGGCGGCTCTTCACTTTACCTCACCCCTGCTCGGCGCTGGCGCGCCTCGTCTCCTCCTCTCCGTTAACAGAGAGGGGGAAAAGCCGAACATAGCGAGGCCAGGGGGTGAGGTTAATCGGTCGCCATCCCAATGCTTCTCACGTTGCTGTCCGTCCCTGAACCCTTGACATCTCAGGGATTCGGTGTAGAATAGAATATGAACGAACGTTCATACACATCACCATGAGGGGATCGTATGGCCGAAACGCCAACACGCGGCGACCTGGCCCGCGCCGAAATCCTCGACGCGGCGCGCCGCCTGTTCATCGCCCAGGGCTACCACGGCACCAGTATGCGCGCCATCGCGCACGCGGCTGGAGGCCGCGCCGTCGCCGGGCTGTACAACCACTTCCCGACCAAAGAGGCCATCTTCGCGGCGCTGATCGAGGAGCGCCACCCCTACGACGAGATGCTCTTGCTGCTCGAAGACATCGCCGGCCAGGCCCAGACCGCGCCGGAGTTTCTGCGCGCGGCTCTGGCAGGCCTCATGAGCCTCATGCCGCAGCACTACGACTTTCTGCAGCTTGTCCAGATAGACCTGCGCGAGTTCGGCGGGCGCACGCTGGGGCATGTCATCGAGACGCGAGTCTTCCCCCGCGTCCTGGCGGTGATTGAGCGGCTGCAGGGGCTGCCAGGCCTCAAGCCGGTCGCGCCGTCTGTATGGATACGCCTGATCGCCAGCCTGGTCATCGGCTACGTTGTCACCGAGCAGTTGGACATCTTCGCCCCGTTCCGCCAGCACACCCAGGACGAGTGGGCGACCCTCTTCGCCGACGCCCTGCTTAATGGGCTGGCAACGGACGGGCGCTGATCACCCCGCCCACGCCCTCGCCCTCCAAAGGAGCATCCGCTATGACCTTTGCCGTCGAAGTCCGTGAGGTACACAAACGCTTTCCAGGCGGCGTGCACGCGCTGCGCGGCCTTAGCCTGACCCTGCGCCAGGGCGAAATCTACGGGCTGCTGGGGCCGAACGGCGCGGGTAAGAGCACGCTAATCCGTGCCATCGCCGGGCTGCTGACGCCGGACGCGGGCAGCGTCACTGTGCTGGGCCAGCCCATGCCGGACAAAGCCATCCTCGCGCGTGTGGGCTACATGACCCAGGCATCGGCGCTCTACACCGACCTGACTATCTGGCAAAACGTGGCCTTTTTCGCCGGGCTGATGGGCTGCCACGACCGCGCCGCCATCGCCGAGGCCATCGCCTTCGTAGACCTGGCCGACCGCGCGCACAGTCGCGTCAGCACGCTCTCCGGCGGGATGCGCCAGCGCGTCTCGCTGGCTGTGGCCCTGGCTCACCACCCGGCGCTGATCCTGCTCGACGAGCCGACCGTCGGCGTAGACCCACAACTGCGCGCCCAGTTCTGGGGGCACTTCCGCCAGTTGACGGCGCGCGGGGTCACGCTGCTGGTGTCCAGTCACGTCATGGATGAGGCGGAGCGATGCGACCGGCTGGGCTTCGTGCGCGACGGGCAGATCATCGCCGAGGGCACCGCCGAGTCGCTGCGTGCCCAGGCGGGCACAGCGACCGTCGAGGAAGCGTTCCTGCACTTCGCCGCGCAGAAGGGAGCCGCCGCCCGTGACCGCTAGCCGAATCCTCATCCTGGCCCGCCGCGTCGTCCAGCAGATGCTCGCCGACCGGCGCACGCTCGTCCTGATCGTCGTCGTGCCGGTGATCCTGCTGTCGTTTCTGGGCCTGCTCATCCGCGCCGAGCCGGGGACGCTGGTCGTGGGCATCGTCAACCAGGACACGGGCGCGGTGCTCGGCCCGCTGACGGTCAGCCTGGGCGACCGGCTGTCCGCCCTGCTGGAGTCCTTCACCGAGTTCGACGCGCGCGCCCTGACGCCCGCCGAAGCGCGTGCCTTGCTGGACAACGGCACCGCCGACGCCGTGATCACCGTGCCCGCCGGCTTCACTGAGGAAGTCCTGCGCTCGCGGCACCTGGCCCTGGCGGTGGAGTTTGAAGGCTCGAACCCGATGATCGCCGAGCGGCTGCGCAAACTGCTGGAACGGGTGGCGCTCCAGGCGGCGAGCGCGCTGGCTGTGGCCGGGACTTCGCCGGCGCTGGCCGGGGGCGAGCCGGTCGCAGGGCTGGAGGTCTCGCTAGACGCCACGTACCGGCACAGCGGGCCGGAGTACGATACGCTCGACTACATGGCTCCGGCGCTGGTCGGTTTCTTCGTCTTCCTCTTCGTCTTCCTGCTGACGTGCATCTCGTTCCTGCGCGAGCGCGTCGCGGGCACGCTGGAGCGGTTGCAGGCCACGCCCATCCGCGCCCACGAGATCATCATCGGCTACATGGGCGGGTTCCTGGTCTTCGGGCTGCTGCAAGGGGCGATCACGCTGCTGTTCACCGTGTTCGTGCTGCGCATCCACTACGCCGGCAACCTGCTCAACATGTTCGTGGTGGAGACACTGCTCGTCGCCCTGTCGGTGAACCTGGGCATCTTTCTCAGCACTTTCGCCCAAAACGAGTTCCAGGTGCTGCAATTCGTGCCGCTGGTCGTCGTGTCGCAGGGCCTGCTCGGCGGGGTGATCTGGCAGGTGGAGGACATGCCGGGCTGGTTGCAGCCGGTCTCGCGGCTGATGCCGCTCACCTACGCCAACCGCGCCCTGCGCGAGGTGATGATCAAGGGCGAGTCGCTGTTCGGCGTAGCCGATCTGTTGCTGGTGCTGGTCGCTTTCATCGTCGCAGTTATCGCGCTTTCGGCGCGCACGGCAGGCCGGGCGAAGGTGTAGCGTCCTTCTGGATCGGAGCCATGCAGCCTGGGCGCAGCAGAGCAGCGCCCGTACCGCCCGCCAGGTTTTGCACATATCCCCGCCAGTTGCCTATTGCAGCGCGGGGCGACGGCTTTTATACTCGACAGTGCCTAGCATAGGGGTGACGCCGGGGCGGGGAAATCGCAGTGGAAATCCTGATTCTGCTGGTCGTAGGGGTTGGCGCGCTGGTCGCGTTCATGGCCGGGATCGCGCTGCTGGTGATCTATCTCCGCGCGAGCAGCCAACCGGACGCGGGGCCGCGCCCGCTACCTCGCGCGCAGGCTGTCCCCTGCCCGCGCTGCGGAGCGCCGAACCCACCGGAAGCGCCCGCCTGCGAACAATGCGGGCAGCCGCTCGGCTCTGCGCTGCCGCTCCGCCCGGCGGGGCCGCCCCCGCCGCACGCCGGAATGCCGCGTCCCATGCCGCGCCCGTCCGTGTCCCCGATCATGACGCAAGGCCCCGCTCCACGCCCGGCGACCATGCCCCGCGCCTGGCTGGAAGGCATTGGCGGGGCAATGGTCAGCCAACGGGCCTGGCTGGACAAGCCCGACACGCTGGTTGGGCGCTCGACCGCCTGCGACATTCAGATTTTCGACCCCAAAGTGTCGCGCAAGCATTTCCTGATTCGCTACGGCAGGGGCGCGTTCTACCTGCAGGATCAGCACAGCTCGCACGGCACGCTGATCAACGGCGAGCGCGTCATGGCCCAACGCCTGCGCAATGGCGACCGCATCACCATTGGCGACACGGCGCTGATCTTCCACGTGGAGAGTTGAGCGCGGGGGGTCGGCAGTGATCGGTGATCAGTTGTCAGTCGTCAGTTGTCAGAGCGTGTTCGGTAAGCTGTTCTTGCTCCCCTCATCCCCCAGCCCCTTCTCCCTCCAGAGGGAGAAGGGGAGCAAGACACAGGGTT
>CAYNHD010000392.1:0-3802 GCA_964396775.1 uncultured Thermoflexus sp.
TCGGAGAGTACGCCGCGCACGTCTTCCTGAACTATCCCAGCAGCGCCGTCAAAGACGGGGCCAACAGCGACCCGGTGGACGACCTGTTCGCCCTGTTGCGCGCGACGCGCCCCCAGGTCGTTTACACGCACAACTTGGCTGACAAGCACAGCACGCACGTCGGCGTGGTGACGAAGGTGATCGCCGCGCTGCGCCGCCTGCCCGCCGAAGAGCGCCCGCAGAAGGTCTACGGCTGCGAGGTGTGGCGCGACCTCGACTGGCTGCTCGACGCGGACAAGATCGCCTTCGACCTGTCGGCGCAGGAGAACCTGCAGGCGGCGCTGGTCGGCATCTTCGATTCGCAGATCAGCGGCGGCAAACGCTACGACCTGGCGACGATGGGCCGCCGCCGCGCGCACGCCACCTACCACGCCTCGCACGAGGGCGACGTGACCACTGGCACGACCTTCGCCATGGACCTGACGCCGCTGGTCGCCGATCCGTCGCTGGATATTGTGGCCTACACGCTGGGCTTCATCGAGCGTTTCGCCGAGGATGTGCGCCAGCGTATCGGCAGCGTGCTGTGATGGGATAGTCGCGCCAGCGTCGAGCGGGGGTGAGGTAAACCAGGGTGCGCCCCATTGCCTGACACATCCTGCCCGCACCTGTTACGGGCGCGCCCAGGCCACCGGCTGGCAGCCGGCGACTGGCAGCGCAGCCTCCCCATAGTTGCTGAAGCCCGCGCCCGTCTGCTCGTACAGCCCGAAGCGCACCTGCGTCATGTCCGGCAGGCGCGGCAGCGTGAAGTCGTCGCGCACAAGCTGGCCCGGCGACATCTGCGCGAACGGGTACAGTCCATAGACCGGGTGGCGCGAATCGGCGTTGGGCGGGTTCGGCGCGGGCATGTCGCCGGTCAGGTGGATGAAGATGCTGGGATCGCCCGCTGGACGGCGGTCGGCGCTCCAGATGACGTGCAGGTAGAGGTGCGCCGCGTCGCAGGTCAGCCAGGCTGCCCGCCGTGTGATGCCGTAGACGAGCGGCTCGCCAAGCGACTCGCCGGGGGCGGCCAGGTCGGGGACGGCCAGCAGGCGCACGTAGCCGGGCGCTGCTGAGGTCACGCTGAGCGCGCCCAGCCGCTCCTGCCACCAGTCCGACGGTGCGCCGTAGGCGCTTGGCCAGGGGGGTGGATAGGTGTAGAAGGTCTCCGGCTCGGTATAGAGCTGGTAGCCTTCGGCCAGCAGCGCCCGGTAATCCGCCTTGTGATCCACCACTCGCAGGTCGGCGTATTCACCGGTGACCAGCCGGGCGTAGGACGCCGCCGCATAGCGCGGCCCCCAGGGGAACATCAACGCGGGCTTTCCCTCGCTCGGCAGCCGTTCCAGCCGGGCAATCACCTCCAGACCGCTGCGCTCGCCGACCAGTTCACGGATGGTACCGTAGTGCCAGCCGGCCAGCCCTGCCGCCCACAGTGCCAGTGCCAGCGGCGCGAGTATGGCGGCGCGCGGTCGCCGCGCGATCAGCCAGTCGGCGGCGACGGCGGCGGCGAAGACCAGGGCCAGGGTGGTGGACATCAGCACGGCCTGGGGCAGCACCGCTGTGTGGTAAAGCGCGGCGAACAGCGTCGGGCCGGCGGCGCTGAGGGCGACAATCCGCGCGGCGCGGCGCTGCGGCGCAACGGTGATCGCCAGCAGCAGGCAGGCCAGCCCCGCCAGCAGCCCCGGCAGCGATAGCTCGTGGAGCAGGATGTCCCACACGCTGGCCAGGTTGTCGGCCAGTTCCCCGGCGTCTGTGGGCAGCTTCACCAGGCGGTCGGCTTCCTTCCCGCTGAACTCGACCCACAGGCCGCGCAGCGTGCCCGGCTCGCCATAGACCCAACTGCCGTTCTGCCAGGCGCGCAGGGGCAGGTAGAGGTACGGCAGAAAGCCCAGCGCGGCCAGCCCGACGGCCTGCAGCGCCGTGCGCCGCCAGGGAGGGCGCTCGCGCCACAGCGCCGGGCCGATGGCCAGGATCAGCCCTGGCGCGACGAAGGCCACCGCCCGGTGATGGGCCACGCCAATTCCCCCCAGCAGGGCCAGCCACAACAGCCGCCGCCGGGCGCTCCACGCGCCGGCCCAGGGGGTGGGCCACAACGCGACCAGCAGCAGCAGGACGGTGATCGCCAGGCTCATGCTGTACACTTCGGCGATCACATGGTGAAGCCAGATCGAGCGCGCCGTGCCCAGCAGCGCGGCGCTGATCGCTGCCAGCGCGAGCCGCCCCGTCAGCCGCCAGACGAGCAGCGCAAACCCGCCCAGCAACACCGCGCCCCAGGCCGTCGCGACCAGGCTGGCGGCGGCGGCTGGCTCCACGCCCAGCGCGCGCAGCGGCAGGGTGAACAGATTGCCCAGGATGGCGAACAGCGGGTAGCCGGTGTGGTGGATCGTCCCCCAGACGTTGAGCGCCACCTGAATCTCGGCCACATCTTTGATGTACTCGTTGTAGAGGATGTTCCGCGCGCTGGTCTCGCTGAAGCTGCCGCTGATGTGCGTCTGGAGCGTGGCGGCGTACAGCCCGGCCAGGGCCAGGGCCGCCAGCGCGCAGACGATCCACCGGGCCTGCGCAAGGCGGGACAGGCAGGCGGCGGCGTGGAGTTGGGCTGAGTGCATGGCGATCCTCGGCAAGGCGGATAGCGACGCGCGGATTATAACGCGCCCGGCTGCGGGCGGTGGAGGGAAAGGCCGGGCGTAGCGAGGCCAGGAGGTGAGGTAAAGGTTCTGTTCGCCCTTGAAGGTGACCAGAGGAAAGGGCGTTCTGCTCAGCCCACGCTCGCCATCGCGCTCTGCCAGACGGTGTGGAGGGCGATCAGCGCAGCCAGGTTGTGGACGGAATGCCCGGCTTGCAGCGCGCGTGGATCGCCGTAGGTGAGCGGGTACCAGGTCATGTGGAAGCCGTCCTCACGCAGGCCGCGCCCCGGCACCGTGCTCGCCACGCGCCCGAAGTCCCACAGCGGCACCTCGTATTCCGCCGCAAGCTGGCGCACGATGTCGTTGATGCGGTCGCTGCCCTCAAGCTGGTCGGCTTTTGTCCCCAGGAGCGGGATCACGCCCTGCTCAATGGAATACTCGATGATCGCGCGCATGTGCTGCTCGAACAGCGCCGGGCTGTAGGCTTCATTGGTGCCCAGGCGGATCAACACGACGCTGGGCCGGTGCAGGCGGAACTCGCAGCCGAGCGGGGTCTCGCCGGGCAGACACAGGGCCGGGTTCGCCCAGGTGGGATCGAGCACCGACCAGGCGTGGCTGCCCGTCCACACGGCCATGCTCTGTCGCCCAAACGACCCGGCGAAGTGGTCAATGGCGGGCTGCAAGTAGGCGTATGGCCCCAGGTCGTAATCGCCGCTGTCGAAGCGACCCAGGAAGAAGGGCAGCTCGCTGTTGCAGTCCCCCACTTTGGAGAAGGCGTGCGCGTTGTTGCCGCGCGCCTGCCCGCGCTCGAAAATCTCGCGGACGCGCGCTCCTCCCGTCGTGAACAGCCCCGGCTGGCGCACCCAGGCCGCCGTGTCCGGGGCGATGATGCCCAGGTCGGGTGCGTTGAGCGTCTCGCCAACGGCAGCGGGCGCAGGGGCGGCGCTATTCTCTGGCGCTGCCGGGGCAGCTTCCGGCTGCTCCGCTACGCCGAGCGTCTCGCCAACGGCGGCGGGTGCAGGGGCGGCGCTGTTCTCTGGCGCTGCCGGGGCAGCTTCCGGCTGCTCCGGCGCGCTGGCGGATTCTTCCGGCGCGGTGGCCAATGCCTGGGACGACTCCAACGCCGGCGGCGGGGCGAGGATGCCCAGGTCTGGCGCGAC
>CAYNHD010000393.1:0-3797 GCA_964396775.1 uncultured Thermoflexus sp.
GGGGGATTGAGGGGGGAGGCGTTCACCGAGCAGTCATGACCTCCCCTGGCAACAGGTTGTTCGTGGACTTCCCTGATCGTGTTCTGTTTCCTCCCCGCCCCGCCTGCGCTACAATAGCACACACGTTCCCGACCACAGGGGAGTCCAGCCGAGTGACACTATCCTTCGAGCTTGAAACTGCCAAGACCATCGCCCGCATCGCCGCGGGAATCTGCCAGAACATCCAGGCCGAGCTGGTCAGCCCGTCGCAGAAGGACGGGCGCGAGCCGGTGACCATCGCCGACTACGCCTCGCAGGCGTTGATCGGCCACGCTCTATCCGAGAATTTCCCGGACGACGCGGTGCTGTCCGAGGAGCGTTCGGAGGAGTTCATGCTGCTGCTCAACGACCGCCAGCGCGCGCTGGTGAGCCGCTTCGTCACCGACGCGGTGGGCGGCTATGTGTTCGAGGAGCAGGTCTGCGCCTGGCTCGACTTCGGCAAGCAGAAGCAGGCCGAGCGCACCTGGATCGTAGACCCGATTGACGGGACGAAGGGCTTTCTGGGCGGGCGGCACTACTGCGTGGCCATCGCCCTGATGATCGGCGGTGAGCCGGTGATCGGCGTGCTGGCCAGCCCCGGCTTCTACAGCGACGAGGCCGATCTGCCTGCCGATAGGGGGGCGCTGACCTATGCCATGCACGGCGCGGGCGCGTACCGTGAGTCGCTGGCGGGCGGCGAGCGCGAGCCGATCCGGGTCTCTATGAACACCAATCCGCGCGCGGCAACGCTGCTGACCAGCTTCGAGGCGGAGCACACCGATTGGTCGTTCATTGACGACGTGAGCCGGGCGCTGGGGCGCGGGCCGGGCGCGCCCCGCCGATCCCTGGACAGCCAGGACAAGTACGCGATGATTGCCAGCGGCATGGGCGACATGTATCTGCGCGTCGTGCCGGACGCGCGCTTCCGCGAGAAGCTGTGGGATCACGCGGCGGGCTATGTCATCGTCAGCGAGGCGGGCGGGCGGGTGACCGATGTCGCCGGTCGCCCGTTTGACTGGACAGCCGGCACGCGCATGGCCCACAACCGGGGCGTGGTCGTCACTAACCGCTTTCTGCACGACGCCGTGCTGGACGCCATTACCCGCGCCGGCTGGGCAGAGTGACGGCCTCACCGAGGAGATGCCTGTGATGATCCAGGCGACAGAAGTGCGCCAGGCCCCTCCACCAGAAGCCGCGCTGAGCAGCCCGGCGAAGGTCTACGTCGAGCCGACCAACCGCTGCAACCTGGCCTGCCGCACCTGCCTGCGGACACTGTGGGACGAGCCGCCCGGCGACATGGACGCGGCAACGTTCGCCCGCGTGCTGGACGGGCTGCGCGCCTGCGCGCCCGCGCCGACCGTCTTCTTCGGCGGGATTGGCGAGCCGCTGGCTCACCCGCGCATCGTCGAGATGGTCGCGGCGGCGGCGGCGCTGGGCGCGCCCACCGAAGTGATCACCAATGGCACGCTGCTGACGAGACAGCGGGCGCGCGCCCTGATCGAGGCCGGGCCGGGCGCGCTGTGGGTGTCGCTGGACGGGGCGACGCCGGCCAGCTACGCCGACGTGCGCCTGGGCGCGGCGCTGCCCGACGTGCTGGTCAACGTTGCCCGGCTGCGCGATCTGCGCGACGCCCTGGGCGGCGCCACGCCAGAGATTGGCGTCGTGTTCGTCGCCATGCGGCGCAATATCGCCGATCTGCCCGCCGTACTGCGTCTGGCGCGCGAGTTGGGGGCGACGCGCTTCATGGTGACCAATGTGCTGCCCTACAGCCCGGCCATGTGCGGCGAGGTGCTCTACGCGCGGGCGCTGTGCAACGGTGACAGCGGGCTGCTGCCCGACGTACCTGGGCTGCGCCTGCCCAAAATGGATCGCCAGTGGGCGGCCAGCGAGCCGCTGCGCGAGGCGCTGAATGGCGCATGGGCAGCGGAAAGTGGCCTCTCACGCCCGGTCTATGACCGCTGCCCGTTCATTGAGGACGGCGTGCTGGCCGTCGGCTGGGACGGGCGCATCAGCCCGTGCCTGCCGCTGCTGCGCACGCATACGTCCTATCTGCATGGCTGCGCCCGGCTGTCGCGGTGCTACATCGTCGCCAACGTGTGCGAGCGCGATCTGCTGGAGGTGTGGCGCGACCCGGCGCTGGTCGAGTTCCGCGAGCGCGTGCACGCCTTTGAGTTCTCGCCGTGCACGCTGTGCGACGGCTGCCTGCTCTCGGAGACCAACGACGAGGATTGCTACGGCAACCCGTTCCCGACGTGCGGCGGCTGCCTGTGGGCGCAGGGCGTCGTCCAGTGCCCGTAAGGGTGCATTGGTTGTTGGTTTTTGGTGATTGGTCAAAGCAACGGCCCTTCATACACGCTCAACTAATGACCAACAACCGGCAACCAATAACCAACAACTTCTACGTCTGATTGCTGAGGGCTAACCACTGATGGCTGTTTCTTCCCCTGAACCGATCCGGCTGCTGCACTTTGCCGACGTGCATATCGGCATGGAGAACTACGGGCGCACCGACCCGCAGACGGGCGTCTCGTCGCGCGTGCGCGACTTCCTGCGCCGCCTCGACGAGATGGTGGGCTACGCCAGCGAGCACCAGGCCGACCTGGTGATCTTCGCCGGGGATGCCTTCAAGTCGCAGAACCCCAACCCGACCTTCCAGCGCGAGTTCGCCTTTCGCGTCCAGGACCTGGCCCGGCTGTGCCCGGTCGTGCTGCTCGTCGGCAACCACGACTTGCCGGCGGTTGAAGCGCGCGCATCGAGCATCGAGATTTACGACACACTGCGGGTGCCGAACACGATCCTGGGCCGCGAGTACGCCGCGCACACCGTGGAGACGCGGCGCGGCCCCGTGCTGGTCGCCACCGCGCCCTACCCGGTGCGCCATCAGTTGCTGCGCGACATCCCTGTGCCGCCCACCAAGACCATCACCGCGATTGACGACCTGGTGGCCGAGCAGCTTCACCTGCACCTGGCCGCGCTGACCGAGGTGGCAGCGGCGGCGGGAGATATGCCGCGCGTGCTGACCGGCCACTTCACTGTCGGCGGGGCGACCTTTGGCAGCGAGCGCAACGTGATGCTTGGCCGCGACGTGATGGTGCTGCTCAGCGCACTCGACAACCCGGCCTGGGACTACGTGGCCCTCGGCCACATTCACCGGCACCAATGCCTGACGCTGGGCCGGACGAACGCGCCGCCCGTCGTTTACAGCGGCAGCCTGGAGCGCATTGACTTCGGCGAAGAAGACGACCACAAGGGCTTTGTGTGGGTGGAACTGGCGCGGGGAGCCACGACCTGGAAGTTCGTCCCGGTGAGCGCCCGCCCCTTCGTGACCCTGCGCGCGGACGTGCGCGGCAGCGGCGACCCGACGCGCACCGTGCTGGACGCCATCAAGCGGGCCGATCTGGAGGATGCGGTCGTGCGCGTTCAGATCACCGCCGACGCGGAGGCCGAGCCGCACTTGCTGGACAGCGAGATTTTCCAGGCGCTCAAAGACGCCGGGGCCAATCACGTCGCCGTCATCCAGCGCCATGTGGAGCGACCGGCGCGGCTGCGATTGGGCATCTCGCCCGAAGGGCTGACGCCGTATGAGTTATTGGAGCGTTACCTGATGCTCAAGGAGATCGCCCCGGAGCGCCGCGACGCGCTGCTGGAGCGGGCGAGCGTGCTATTTGCGGGGCCGGCGGAGTGAGGCCGTTCCAGGGCGCAGCAGAGCAGCGCCCCTACGAAGGGGGTTGTGTTTGTAGGGGCGGCGCTCTGCTCCGTCCCCTGCAAGGGCATCTATG
>CAYNHD010000394.1:0-3794 GCA_964396775.1 uncultured Thermoflexus sp.
TCGGCAGGGCGCTGTCCAGGTCGGCGATGAAGAGCACGTCGAGCGTCGCCTGGGGCACGTAGCCCCGCAGGAAGCGGGCGTACATGTCGTGGGGGTGCCCCACGTTGGCGGCATCGAAGCGCTCGCGGCTGGTCTTGGGGTAGCCGTTGAGGATGGCGATGGCGAGCTTCAAATCTTTGTGCATTGTGTGTTGTTCCTTTTCAAACAGAGTCTGTGCACTTCCGAAAATACATCATGTGGCCGAAAAATACTACCCCCTGCCCTTGCTGCCGATCAGACTTCCGAAGTCTGCGAGTCTTCGGAAGTCTGGCGCGCGCCCATCCGCCCGGCCTTGCGTCCCGCTGTTTCTATTTCATCGCGTCGCCTGCACCGTCATTGAGGAAGGATCACCATGCCTTACGGGTATCACGGCAAAATCCTGCACGTCAACCTGACCACCGGCGTCCTGACCGTCGAGGAGCCGGACGAAATCTTCTACCGCACGTACATGGGCGGCAGCGCCATGGGGCTGTACTACCTGCTCAAGAACACGCCCCCTGGCACCGATCCGCTGGCCCCTGAAAACACGCTGGCCCTGATGGACAGCGTGCTGACCGGCCTGCCGATTGCCGGGCAGAGCCGGATGACCGCCACGGCCCGCTCGCCCCTGACCAACATGGTCGGCGACTCGCAGTGCGGCGGCTTCTGGCCGGCGGAACTGAAGTTCGCCGGGTTCGATGGCATTGTCCTCTGGGGCCGCGCGGAGACGCCCGTCTACCTGTGGGTGCACGACGGCCAGGCCGAGCTACGCGACGCAACGCACCTGTGGGGCCGCGTGACCCATGACGTGCAGCGCGCGCTGGAAGACGAGCTGGGCGACAGGCGCATCCAGGTGCTGGGCATCGGCCCGGCGGGTGAGAACCTTGTCCGCTTCGCAGCGATGATGAACATGTCCAACCGCGCCAACGGGCGCACCGGCATGGGTGCGGTGATGGGCAGCAAGAACCTGAAGGCCATCGCCGTGCGCGGCAAACAGCGCCCGGAGATTCGCGACCGCGAGGCGTTCAAGGCCCTGGCCAGGTGGGGCGCGGACAACACCGAAGACGTGATGGGCAGCATGACCCTGCTGGGCACCACCGCCCTGATCCGCAAGCAGCAGGAGCGCGGCGGGCTGCCCGGCTACAACTACGACAGCGGCGTGTTCGACGGCTACGAGGGCATCAGCGGCCAGACCATGCGCGACACGATCCTCAAGGGCAACGACACCTGCTACGCCTGCACGGTGCGCTGCAAGCGCGTGGTGGAGAACGAGGAAGGCCCCTACAAGCTCGACCCGGCCTACGGCGGGCCGGAGTACGAGACGCTGAGCATGTTAGGCTCGTACTGCGGCGTCTCCGACCTCAAGGCGGTCGCCTACGCCAACCAGCTTTGCAACATGTACGGCATGGACACGATGTCCTGCGGCGGGACCATCGCCTGGGCGATGGACTGCTACGCGCACGGCATCATCACCGAGGCGGACACCGGCGGCATGGCCCTGCGCTATGGCGACGGAGAGACACTGACTCGCCTGGTGGAGATGATCGCCCGGCGCGAGGGCTTCGGCGATGTGCTGGCCGACGGATCGGCTCTGGCCGCGCGGCGCTTTGGCCCCGCCGCCGAAGACCTGCTGATCACCGTCAAGGGGTCGGAGATGCCCGCGCACATGCCGCAGGTCAAGCGCAGCCTGGCTCTGATCTACGCCGTCAACCCGTTCGGCGCCGATCACCAGTCCAGCGAGCACGACGGCAGCTACGCCGAGTACAACCCGCGCATCGCCGAGATCGGGCTGTTCAACCCGCAGCCGCCGCGCGTGCTCAACACGGAGAAGGTGCGCTACGCTTTCTACACGCAGTGCACCTACAGTATGCTCGACACACTCGATCTGTGTCAGTTCGTCTGGGGGCCGGACTGGCAGCTTTTCAGCCTGAGCCAGCTGGCCGAGACCATGCGGGCCGTGACCGGCTGGCCGGTGACGGTCTTCGAGCTGCAGAAGCTCGGCGAGCGCCGCCTGAACATGCTGCGCGCCTTCAACGCGCGCGAGGGCTTCGGGCGCGACCAGGACACCATCCCCAAGAAGCTGACCAGGCCGCTCAAGGGCGGGGCCAGCGACGGGCTGTTCGTGACCGTCGAAGAGGTCGAGCGGGCGAAAGACACCTACTACGGCATGGCCGGCTGGGACGTGACGACGGGAATGCCCGTGCGCGCCAAGCTGGAGGAGCTGGGCATTGGCTGGGTGGCCGACGAACTGGAAGCCGCCCGCGCCGTTGCGGAGGGGGGATGAGCGGTGACTGAATCCAGTGTGGGCCTGTTGAGCCGCGAGGCGCTGGCGACTGCTGTGGATCGCGGCGAGATTGCCACCGTCCTGGTCGGCTTCCCCGACATGGTCGGGCGGCTGCTGGGCAAGCGCTACGACGCGCGCCACTTCCTGGCGGCGGCGGAACACGGCCTGCACTTCTGCGACTACCTGCTCGCCTGTGACCTGGCCATGGATCCCACGCCCGGCTATCGCTACACCGGCTGGGAGGCGGGCTACCGCGACGCCTGGGGTGTGGTGGACTGGACGACGCTGCGCCGCGCCACCTGGCTGGACCGCTCGGCGCTCGTCCTGTGCGACGTGCGCGACGAGGCGACCGGCGCGCTGGTGCCCATCGCCCCGCGCTCGGTGCTGCGCCGCCAGATCGAGCGGGCGGCGGCGGCGGGCCTCAGCGCGATGGGCGCGACCGAACTAGAGTTCTTCGTCTTCCAGGAGACCTACGACTCCGCCCGCGCCAAGCACTACCACGACCTGCGCACCTTCGGCGCGTACATCGAGGACTACCACCTGCTGGCCGGGGGCAAGGTCGAGCGACTGCTCGGCCCCATCCGCGCGCACCTGCGCGACTCCGGCATCCCGGTCGAGTTCAGCAAGGGCGAGTGGGGCGCGGGCCAGGAGGAGATCAACATCCGCTACAGCGACCTGCTGACCATGAGCGACCGCACGGTCATCTTCAAGCAGATGGCCAAAGAGATCGCCATGCAGCAGGGGCTGGCCCTGACCTTCATGGCCAAGTGGGACGAGCGTCACGCGGGGAGCAGTATGCACCTGCACATGAGCCTGTGGGACGCGAACGGCGGGCATAATGCGTTCGCAAGGCAGGGCGCGCCGGTGCAGGGGCTGCCGGTGGCTGCCAGCGACACGTTCCGCTGGGCCGCCGGCGGCATGATGGCCCACGCCCGCGAGTTAACGCTGTTCTTCGCGCCGACGGTCAACTCGTACAAGCGCTTCCAGGCAGAATCCTTCGCGCCGACGGCCATCACCTGGGGCTACGACAACCGCACGACCGGCTTCCGCGTGGTGGGGCACGGGGACGGGCTGCGCATCGAGTGCCGCATCCCCGGCGCGGACGCCAACCCGTACCTGGCCCAGGCCGCGCTGCTGGCGGCGGCGCTGGACGGGATCGAGCGGCAGATCGAGCCGCCGCCGCTCTTCCCCGGCAACGCCTATGTCGCCAGCGACCTGCCGCGCGTGCCGCACTCGCTGCCCGAAGCCATCGCCGCCTTCGAGGGCAGCGAGTTGGCGCGGGCGGCGTTCGGCGAGGAGGTGGTGGAGCATTACCTGCACTTCGCGCGCACCGAGCAGCGCAAGGCCGAGGAAGCGGTCACCTGCTGGGAGCGCGCGCGTTACTTTGAGCAGATTTGAGCGGGGCAGGGCCTGCTGGCATACGCCTCTCCCCCTAATCCCCCTCTCCAGCCGAGCTAGAGAGGGGGACTCGACCGCCAGATGTGGCACTTTC
>CAYNHD010000395.1:0-3774 GCA_964396775.1 uncultured Thermoflexus sp.
GGGGTCACACGGCAGCCAGTACCCACTCCATTTCAACCGAGTTCGACACACTACCCGGATTTTGATGCGATTACCCTTGTGCTGAGCCAGCATACCTGACGCCAGGCTGAAATCCGGCTGACACCTCCCCAAAGTGACAGATTACCCGTTCCGATCAGGCGATCCGCTGCGTATAATGGATAGGCTCCAGTCCGGCGCGGAGCCAAAACGTCTCATGAGCGAGGAGCAATACCCATGAGTGTTCCAACAGCGGGACTGGCGATTGCCGTCCACAACGTGACCAAGAAATACGGAGATTTCACCGCCGTAGACGACCTGACCTTCGACGTGCGGTGCGGCGAAATCTTCGCCATGCTCGGCCCCAACGGTGCCGGCAAGACCACCACCATCCGCATGATCCTGGACATCCTCAAGCCCGACACGGGGCGCATTGACGTGCTCGGCGCGCCGATCAACGACCGGACGAAGGAGCGCATCGGCTATATGCCCGAAGAGCGCGGGCTGTACCGCAACGTCCCCGTGCTCGACGTACTGGTGTACCTGGGCCAGCTCAAGGGCATGTCGCGCGCCGACGCCCGCCAACGCGCCCTGGCCCTGCTGGAGCACGCCGACTTGACCGCCAACGTCAAGAGCAAGGTCAGCGAGCTAAGCAAGGGGATGCAGCAGAAAGTCCAGGTGATCGCCACCGTGCTGCACCGCCCCGACCTGGTGATCATTGACGAGCCGTTCTCCGGCCTGGACCCGGTCAACACGCAACTGATCAAAGACCTACTCTACGAGATGAACCGCGAAGGCGTGACCATCGTCATGTCCACCCACCAGATGCCCCAGATCGAAGAGATGGCCGACCGCCTGCTGATGATCGATCATGGCCGGCGCGTGCTCTACGGTGACGTGCACGACGTGCGCCAGCGCTTCGCCAAGAACGCGGTCATCGTCGAGGGCGAAGGCGACTGGGCCGCGCTGCCCGGCGTCGAACGGGTCGAGCAGGGCGAGAACGGGCGCGGCATGGTGCTGCACTTGGCCGCTGGCGTGACGCCGGACGCCGTGATGGAGGCGCTGGCCGTCGGCGCCGCCTACCACGTCCGCCGCTTCGAGCTGGCCGTGCCCAGCCTGAACGAGATCTTCATCGAAGTGGCCGGGACGGGGCACGCCAACGGCGTGAACGGGGGCTGAGGCCATGATCTCCTCCAAAGTCTGGCTCGTGCTGCGCCGTGAGTATGCTTACAACTTCCGGCGACCGAGCTTCCTGTTCACCGCTTTCGGCGTGCCGCTGCTTTCGTTCGTGGCTATTGCCCTGCTCTTCCAGTTCACCGCCGCGCGCGAAACTAACCTGGACAAGTTCCAGCGCGTGGGCTACGTGGATCGGGCCATGATCATAGACCCGGCGGGGCCGAACCCGGCAGGCTACGTGGCCGTCATCCACCCCGACCTGGCCGCGCCCGATGCCGACAGTCAGCCGGACGCCCTGCCCGCCTACTTCGACGCCCTGGAAGCGCGCGCCAGCGAGCAGCTTCTCGCCGGCGAGCTTGACGCCTACTTCGTCATCCCAGAGCACTACGTCCTCTCCGGGCAGATTACCCTGGTGGCGCAGCGCAGCATCCCGCAGGCTCTGCACGACGCCATCAAGGACTTCTTGCGCGCGCAGATCGCCCACCGAGCGCCGGAGACACTACCGGTGCCGGTCGAGCGCCTGGCTGATGCCGAATTCACCCTGCGCGACCTGGACAGCGGCGACGAACTGAGCGAGGCAGCCATCGTCGGGCGGCTGCTGCTGCCCTTCATCTTCGTCATGATCTACTTTATGGCGACGAGCACCACCGCCCAGTTCCTGATGAGCGGCGTGGTGGAAGAGAAGGAAAATCGCCTGATGGAGATTCTGGCGACCAGTCTGCGCCCGGCGGAATTGCTGGTGGGCAAGCTGCTGGGGCTGGGCGCGCTGGCGCTGACCCAGATTGCGCTGTGGGCAGGGGCCGGCCTGCTGATCGCCCTGGTCAACGAAGACGCGCGCGCCTTTCTGGGCGGGGCGAAGTTCCAGACCGCCGATCTCGCGCTGATCGGCGTGCTGTTCCTGATCAACTTCCTGCTCTTCGCGGCGGCCATGCTGGGCATGGGCGCGGCGGTGACCGCCGAAGCCGAAAGCCGCCAGATCGCCGGGTTCTTCACCTTTCTGTCCGTACTGCCAATCATGTTCTCGGTGACATTTTTCACCAACCCGGACGGCCCGCTGCCGCTGTTCTTCTCCTTCTTCCCGCTCACAGCGGCGGTCGGGCTGACCATGCGCCTCGGCGTGACCTCGCTACCCACCTGGCAAATCGGGCTGAGCCTGATCATCCAGATTGCTATGGCGCTGATCATCGCCTGGCTGGCGGTCAAGGTCTTCCGGCTGGGGATGCTCATGTACGGCAAGCCGCTCACCCCGCGTACCCTGTGGCAGGCGTTGCGCGAGGGCCACGTGACGCTGACCAGCGCGCCTGCCGGGGCGGGCGAGGCCACCCTCGCGCCGCGCCGCAGAAAGGGGTTGTTCCGCTGATGACCCACTGGTTTGAAGTCTTCCGCTTCGAGTTGCGCCAGCAGTTCCGCCGCAAGGGGTACCTGTTTGTCACCTTCGGCGTCCCGATCCTTGCCCTGGTCATCTTCTTCGGCTACCACGTCTACCGCGACATGACCAGGGGCGATGAGGAGGCTCCCGCGCCTATCACCGAGGTCAACAAGGAGACGCGCGCCATCGGCTACGTAGACCAGACGCCGGGTGGCCTGTTCCCGCCGCCGGAGGGCTACCCGAAGGTTGCCTGCGAGCCGTCGGCGAATGAGTTGAAAGTCCTCGACCCTGAGCGGGCGCTCGATCAGGTGCGCAGCCGTCTCATCAAGCGCATCAGTTCGCCCTATTGCCTGCACACGGTGATCACGTCCTACCCGTCGCTGGCCGACGGCCAGACGGCGCTAGAGGCGGGCGACATTGACGCCCTGTACGCCATCGCGCCAGACTATGTAGAGACCGGCGCTGTCTCCGTCTACGTCAGCACCTTTAGCATTGAAGCCCAAGAGACGGAGAGCCTGATGCACGACTTCCTGCTGCGCAGCCTGCTGATCAGCGTGGACGCGCCCGACTACGAGGCGCTCTACCTGCGCCTGCGCAACCCCGCCCTGATCAGCGAGAGCCGCCTGACGGAGGCCGGCGCCGCCGAGGAAACCCGCGAAGATCAGAACTTCGTGCTGGTCTACGCCTTCGGCCTGTTGCTGATGATGAGCGTCTTCTGGGGCGGCGGCTACCTGATGCAGAGCGTCGTGCAGGAGAAGGAGTCGCGCATCATCGAGATCATGCTCTCCTCCGTGCGACTGGGTGCCCTGCTGCTGGGCAAGATTCTGGCGATGGGCCTGCTCGCCCTGCTCCAGGTGGCGATGCTGGTCGGCACCTTCATCATCATCGTCGCCCAGGCGGGCAACCTGATTGAGTCGCTGGGCGACATCACCGTGGGCACGGGAACGCTGGTGCTGTTCGCTGTATACTTTGTGCTTGGCTTCCTGCTCTTCGGCAGCCTGATGGCCGGCATCGGCGCGCTGAGCACCTCTGTGCGCGACAGCCAGAACCTGGTGACTATCGTCACGCTGCCCGCCGCCATCCCGTTCTTCTTCCTGACTATGTTCGTCGAGGAGCCGAATGGCACGCTGGCCGTCGCCCTGTCGCTCTTCCCGCTGACCGGGGCGCTGTCTATGGTCATGCGCATCGCCGTCACCGACGTGCCGCTCGCCCAGCTTGGCCTGGGGCTGGCG
>CAYNHD010000396.1:0-3771 GCA_964396775.1 uncultured Thermoflexus sp.
GAAAGGGGAGCCTCCCTGCTGGCGGGGAGGGACTACAGGGTGGGGTCAGGGCGCTACCCATACGCCGTGCCCTGCACGCTACGCCGAACGTGCCGAGTGCATAACACGCTCTAGTCTAGCGCGAACAGGTGTTCGGTGCAATGGGCACAAGCTCAGACTTCCGAAGTCTGCCAGACTTCGGGAGTCGTGCGGAGTCTCGTTCTCCCCAAACAAAACGGGCACTCCCCGCATGAGGAGCGCCCGCTGACTCGCTGCGGATTGCCGCGACCGTCACCCGTTGATGCGCGGGTCGCCCGGCGCGACCTCAAACTGGCTGGCCCAGGGGACGTAGTGGCTGTGGAACTCCTCGCGGTCAATGATCACGCGGTCGCCCTCGTACACGGTGCGCCAGACGTACACATCCGCGCCGCTCACGGCGTAGTCCACCTGGCGAATCTGGCCGGGCGACAGCGCGCTGTTGGCCCGGTAGATGGACGGCGGCGGCGAGGTCTGGTTGCGGACGACCGGCCCTTCCTTCACCACACGCCGGTTCGTGCTCGTGCTGTAGAACTTCCAGGTGATGGTGCTGGCACCGGGGTTGACGTAGGTCTCGATCAGCAGGTGGTAGGGCGTGTCGTTGCGGAAGCGGAAGTCCACGATGGGCGAGTAAACCGTCGCGTCCATGCCGGGGCCTTCGCCTTCCTCATAGTAGCCGACGCGGTAGGCGTGCTCGACCCGCTCCAGGATGGGGTATCCGCCGTAGAACGCCGTCTGGAAGGCGGTTGTTGCCACCTGGCAGACCCCGCCACCCACGCCGGTGATCGTCTGGTTGCCGACGATGATCAGCCCCTGCTCGTAGCCGGTCTCGGCGCTGACATCGCCCAGCCACTCGTTGAACGAGAAGACACCACCCGGTGGGATGACCAGCCCGTGAAAATTAGCCGACGCCACCTCGATATTGTGGCGGCGCGCCGCAGTGGAGCCGTAGTAGTAGGTGGTCTTCTGCACGACGCGCCCAGTGATGCCCAGTTCGGCGGCGGTCGCTGTGTCGGGGATGGCGGGGGGAGTCTGGGTGAAGACAAGGCGGACGCGCCGCTCGGCGGGGTCGCTGGCGAAGACGGCCCGCTCGAACTGGGCGATGGTCTGCTCCACATCCAGCGCGCGCCCGGTGA
The DNA here is from genome assembly GCA_964396775.1 of uncultured Thermoflexus sp. GTDB lineage: Bacteria > Chloroflexota > Anaerolineae > Aggregatilineales > Aggregatilineaceae > UBA2029. The sequence goes on from CAYNHD010000396.1 coordinate 1,152, forward strand.
CGCTGTTCTGGATGACCTCAAGCTGCTTGGTCTCGTCGTTGAAGATGAAGCGAGCGTTGGCGGGCCGGACGGCCAGCGACGGGGCCAGTTCGTTGAGGAAGGCGCGTGGCCCGTCCAGGCTCACGCTGACCTGATAGATGGCTGTGCCGTCCGGGTTTTGCTCCAGGGTGACGACCAGCATCTGCTCCAGCGAGTTCACCTGGGCCACCCAGGGGCCTTTGTCTATGCCGTCCTCGGAGGCCACGTAGAACTCGACGGGGGCTGAAAGCGCCAGGTTAACCCGCTCAGCGGCGGCGCTGGCATCCCAGACGGTCGGCTCCGTCTCCGTGACGACCAGCGTGATCTCGCTGCGCGTCGCCAGCCGCACGATCTCCTGGCGCAGCGCGGAGAGCGTCGCCGCCATGTCCACCGCACGCCCGGCCTGCGCTGGCGCGGCGACAGCCCGCCCGTCGCGGATGGTCAGCGTGGCGTTCACCACCGGGCGGTTGACGTAGGCTCCGGCGATCTCGCTCAGAACGCGCTCGGCCACCGACTGGTCGAAGGTGACGATCGGCACGATGGGATGCCCGTACAGGCGCGTCTCAAGCTGGGTGAACAGGTTCTCGAACGCACCGCCCTCGCGCCCGACGCGGTAGGCGGTGTCTACCGTCGCCTCGACATCGAGCGCCACGCCCAACTGCGCGGCGCTGTATTGCCACGACTGGCCGCCGTAGCGGAAGGTGAAGGCGGCGCTGTCGGCGTAGGCGAAGCGACCCGCCAGGGCCTGGATCGCTTCCTGGCGCGTCATCCCTGCCAGGTCCACGCCCATCACGGTCGAGACGCCGGGATGAATCTGGTCGCGGTGCAGGAACTGGTAGCCGGACACCAGGATGGCCAGCACGCACAGCAGCAGGATGGCGCCGGTCAGGGTCAGCATGAACAGGCGCGGCACCCAGGGGTTCAGCGGCGGGCGGACAGGCCGGGCGTAAGGACGCGGGTGAGAGTAGGGAAGGTTGGGAGCGCTCATGATCACCACCCGTAAGGCACTGTTTTGCGGGCAGCAGGGATACCCCCTGCCGTTGTTTGTATGGTAGCATCTTTGGGCAGGGGCGACAATTCGAGCGCGCGCCAGAGGCGAGTTCGGGTTTTGGGAGCAAAGGATCACCGCTGAGACGCAGAGAGCGCAGAGAAGAGCAAGGAATCTTCAATAATTCTCTCAATGTTCTTCTCTGTGTCTTCTGCGCCTCTGCGGTTCAGCAATGTTGCCCCAAAAGCCAGATGCTGCCTGCGCGCCAGTGCCAGGGGAGGGCGACATGGACGAACGGGATACCCCACTCACCGCTGAGGGTCACGAGGCGGGGCGGCCCTGGCCGTCGCTGCGCGAGGCGCGCCGCTCCGTATTGCAGCGCGCCTACGCCACCAAGGAGTCGGCGGCGGATCAACTCATCATCGCCGCCGAGCGCATCCGCAGCGAAGCCCTGCGCAGCGATGACGAAGTGGCCATCCGCCAGGCGGGGCAGCTTGCCCGCAGCCTGGAGCGGGCGGCGGTCTACCTGCACGGGCACACCTTCGACCAGATGAGCGGCGACGCCACGCTCATGGTGCGCTCCAAACCGTGGCAGGCGGTGATGATCGCGTTCCTGGTGGGGGCCATCTTCGGGCGGGGCCTGCGCCGCGACCGCTTTTGAGCGGCGCTGATCCTGCGCTATCATCCGATGCGCTGCTGCACTATGCCCTGACAGGAAGGCAACCGGCCCATGATCAAACTGGTGATTCTGTTCAAGCAGTCGGCATACGATGGCACTTTCGACCTGCGTTACGCTCGCAACCTGGCCCTGCTGGGCAAAATGCCCGGCATCGAGAGTGTGACCGAGGGACAGGTGATCGGCGGGCCGGGCGGCCCGGCGGCCTATCGCCGCGTGCTGGAACTGGGCTTTGCCTCGTTCGAGGCGCTGGACGCGGCGCTGCGCTCGCCGGAGGGCGTGGCTGCTGGCAAAGACCTGATGGACTTCGCCGGAAAAGACGCCGAGCTGCTCTTCGTCGAAGTGGTCGAGGAGCCGTCGCCGGTTGTGCTCACCCCCGCCAACCTGCAAGCCTTTCTCGACAATCACTACATTGACGCGCAGATCGTCCATCCCGGCGCGCCGACGCCGACCGTGCTCGCCGCAGCGCGGGCGCTGGGCGTCGAGGCGGATCAGATCGTCAAGTCGGTCGTGTTCCTGGTCGAAGACCGACCCTTCCTGGTCTATGGCTGCGGCACGCGCCGCGTGGACCCGCGCAAGCTGGCCGACCGGCTGAACGTCAGTCGCAAGAAGGTGCGCCTGGCCGACGCCGACCAGGTGCTCGACCTGACCGGCTACCCGGTGGGCACGGTGCCCCCTGTTGGGCTGAAGACGCCCATGCCCGCCTTCATGGACCCGGCCATTCAGGCCCACGAAGTCGTCTATGCGGGCGGTGGGGGGATGGACGCCCTGCTGCGCATCCGCAGCGCGGAACTGATTCGCGCCAGCCGCGCCGAGATCGCGCCGATGCTGCGCGACGACGAGACGGACGGCGCGGGCGAGAGGGTGCACGAATGACCTGTTGCCAGGGGAAGTTCAGGAATGCTCTCTGAACGCCTCCCCCCTCAATCCCCCCTCCA
>CAYNHD010000397.1:0-3766 GCA_964396775.1 uncultured Thermoflexus sp.
ACGGGGGCACAGCAGAGCAGTGCCCTACCTGACAGGTCTTGCACGCACCCGTAAAACAGGGCGCATGGCGTTTTGCACCGCTGGCGCTACAATCTGCCAGAGAACATTCCCGACTCCAGTGACGAGGCCCAGACCATGCAGAGCATCTACCTCGACTACAGCGCCACCACCCCGCTCGATCCGCGCGTCCTGGCCGCCATGCAGCCGTACTTCGCCGACCAATTCGGCAACTCCAAGGCGATCCACCGCGTCGGCCACCTGGCGGAGGCGGCCATTGAGCAGGCGCGCGAAACCGTCGCCCGCTGCCTGAACTGCTGGCCCGCTGATGTGGTCTTCACCAGCGGCGGCACCGAGAGCGACAACCTCGCGCTGCGCGGGCCGGCGCAATACGCCCGCGTCCACGACCGCCCCTTCACCCTGATCACCGGCCCGGTGGAGCACGCGGCGGTCGCTGTCACCGCCCGCCAGCTGCGCGACACGCTCGGCGCGGCGCTGCGCATCGTGCCGGTAGACCGCGCGGGCCGCGTGAACCCCGACGACCTGCGCGCGGCCTTGCGCGATCTGCCCGCCAACGGCATCGCCCTGGTCAGCCTGATCCACGCCAACAACGAGATCGGCACGGTCAACCCCATCGCCGATTACGCGGCTATCGCCCACGAGCACGGCGCGCTCTTCCACACCGACGCCGTGCAGTCGCCCGGCCATCTGGCGCTCGACATCGAGGGCATGGGCATTGACCTGCTCTCGCTGTCGTCGCACAAGTTCTATGGGCCGAAGGGTGCCGGTGTGCTCGTCCTGCGCGAGCACGTGCCATACCTCTCCGCGCAGACCGGCGCCAGCCACGAGGAGGGCCGGCGCGCGGGCACGCACAATACGCCGGGCATCGTCGGCACGGCGGTGGCGCTGGACATCGCCTGTGCCGAGCGCGCGGAGAGCGCCGCCCGCCTGAGCGACCTTCGTCAGCGCCTGATAGAGGGCGTACTGAGCGCCATCCCCGACGCTGAGCTGACCGGCGACCCCGTAGACCGTCTGCCGGGCCACGCCAGCTTTGCCTTCAAGGATGTGCTCAGCAGCACCCTGCTGATACACCTCGACCAGCACGGCATCGCCGCCTCATCGGGCAGCGCCTGCAAGTCTGGCAACGAGCAGCCATCGGCCATTCTCGAAACGCTTGGCTTCGGCCCGCAGTGGACGCGCGGCGGGCTGCGCCTTTCGCTGGGGCGCAGCACGACCAGCGACGACATCGCTACCGTCCTGGCCGTCCTGCCGGAGGCCGTAGCCGCTGTGCGGCGCATCGCTGCCATGACCGCCACGCCTTGACGTATCGTATGACCGCCCGTCCTCGCGTCGTCGTCGCCATGAGCGGCGGTGTGGATAGTTCCGTCGCAGCCGCCCTGCTGGTCGAGCAGGGCTATGACGTGGTGGGCATGATGATGCGCCTGTGGTCGGAAGACTGCGGCGAAGGCGGCGCCAACCGCTGCTGCACGCCCGGCCAGATGGCCGACGCCCGCCGCATCGCCGCGCAGCTTGGCATCCCCTTCTACGTCATAGACACGCAGGAAGTCTTCCGGCACACCATCGTCCAGTTCTTTATGGATCGCTACGCCGCTGGCGACACGCCCAACCCCTGCCTGGAATGCAACCGCCACATCCGTTTTGAGTGGTTGCTCGGCCACGCCCTGGCCAGCGGCGCGGACTACCTGGCAACCGGTCACTACGCCCGCGTGGAGCACGCTCCCGATGGCACCGCACGCCTGCTCAAGGGGCACGACGCGGTCAAAGACCAGAGCTATGCCCTCAGCATGGTGACGCAAGACCGGTTGCGCCATGCCCTGTTCCCTGTTGGTGACTATACGAAGGCGGGGGTGCGCGCGATGGCTGCGGCGCGCGGCCTGCCCGTCGCCACCAAGCACGACAGCCAGGACTTGTGCTTCCTCGCCGATGGCGACTACCGTCGCTTCCTGCGCGAGCACGCCCCTGGCGCGGCCCGCCCCGGCCCCGTCCTCACCCGCGACGGTCAGCAGCTTGGCACGCACAGCGGCCTGGCCGATTACACCATCGGCCAGCGCAAGGGGTTGGGGATCAGCTACAGCGAACCGCTCTACGTCCTGGCGACCGATCCCGCGCGCAACGCCCTGATCGTCGGCACGGCGGACCAGCTAGGCAGTACGTCGCTGAGCGCCGGGCGCGTCAACTGGATCGCCGGGGGGCCGCCCGCTGACCGCTTCCCGGCGGAGATCAAGATTCGCTACAAGGCGCGCCTGGCGCCGGGAACGGTAAGCGTGCTCCCAGATGGAGGCGTGCAGGTGGACTTCGCCGAGCCGCAGCGCGACATCACGCCCGGCCAGGGGGTCGTCTTCTACGCAGGCGAGGAGTGCCTGGGCGGGGGCATCATCCGCAGGGATCAGTAGTAGTTCGAGCGCAGCAAGTCCTGCACTTCCTCGCGGAAGAGCAGCATCACCAGCGTCCCCAGGACAATGTACGGGCCATAGGGCAGCGGCGTAAAGCGCCGGTAGCGCCCGATGATCGCCCGGCCCGCCATGTACAGCACCGCCCCCACTGCCCCGGCGAAGACGGTGATCAGCGCGGCGAAGATGAACGCACGCCAGCCCAGCATCAGGCCGCTGAGCGTCGCCAGCATCACATCCCCGAAGCCGAACGCGACCTCCTCGTTGCGGGCCAGCGTGGAAAAGGCCACCCCGCCGAGGAACATCGCGAAGAAGAGCAAGAACCCAATCGCGCCGCCCAGGAGATACTCCTTGAACGTCCTGCCCTCCGCCGGAGAAATCGCGGCCACGACCACCGCGAACGCGCACGAGGGCAGGATGACGGCAAACAGAATCAGGCGGTGCTCGATGTCAATGACAGTGATCAGCAGCAGGATCGCCACGTAGACGTACCACGCCCACAACGCCGGCTCGTCCGCGAAAGCCAGCGTCAGCCCGGCGAAGGCCAGGCCGGTCGCCAGTTCTAGCAGGGGGTGACGCCAGCTCAGCCGGTTGGGGTGCGGCGGGGATGGCAATTCCTCCCCTGTCGGATTCGCCGAAGCTGGCGCTGAGGGGCCTTCACGCCTGCCGAGGGCGAACGCGCTGAGGCCCAGCCACGCCTTCAGCGGTCGCGGGCTGCCATCCGGGTAATGCGGCGGGCGGACGCGCGCGCGAACCGGCAGATCGTCCGCCAGGGCGTTGAGCACACCCCCCACCAACAGCCCGCCCAACCCGGCCACCATAGCGACCACTAGCTCCATGCGCGTCCGTCTCCTGCGCGCCCTGCGCGCAAAGGGTGCTGCTCTCAGTAATCCAGGTGAGGCCGCGCGTCCGGCGGCCCCAGGAAGTAGGGCAGAGTCGGCGTTGGCGGGCCTGGTGGCGGGGGCGGCAGCAGGGCCAGCGTGCTGAGCAGCACCACTGCCGTGAGCAGCGCGATGATCACGCCCAAAAGGATGATGCGTCCCTTGCGTGCGCCGTGTTGCATACGCTCGCCTTCCCCGTTGTCATTACCGGCGAATTCCCTGCCTGCCGGTCCCGTAGGGGCGTATTGCAATACGCCCCATGCACATCAAGTGGAGGCCACCGGGAGCGCCATCTGGACAGAACGCCCCTCCCCCTGACCCCCTTCCCGGCAAAGCCGGAGAGGGGGAAATGCTGCGTCGGGCGCTTAAGTCCCCCTCTCTAGCTTGGCTGGAGAAGGGGATTTAGAGGCCGTTTGAAAAGGCCTGCAACCCCACCCTAAGTCCCTCCCCGCAGGCGGGGAGGGACTTCAAGAGCAG
>CAYNHD010000398.1:0-3751 GCA_964396775.1 uncultured Thermoflexus sp.
AATCTATCTCCGCGTCCTCTGCGTCTCTGCGGTTCGGCGGTTCGGGCATTTCGCCCCCATCGTGAGGTGCACCCTGCCCCGGCTCTTGTTTGACACGGCGTGGCCGCCTGTGCGATAATTTGGCCATCACGGTACGGCCTTGTTGTTTGGCACAGGGCCTGCCGCTGAGAATGCCATCTCAAACAGAAGGAGGTGGTGTCCATGCACGATGGTAGTTTGCAGTGGAGCGCTGTGACACCCCTCCTTCGGTTGAAGTAGCCGGTGTCACAGCGCTCAAGACCGGGGTCCCCGAACCTGTTTCGGGGACCTGCCTTTTACGGGGGATGCGAGGCGGGGGGCGAGCCATGACGCGGCTGCCGGTGGGCAAGATTCCCCATGATCTGCTGGCCGAGCTATTAGCCGGGCTACCCTCTGCCGATCCGCGTGTGGTGCTGGGGCCGCAGGTCGGCGAGGACGCGGCGGTGATCGCGCTGCCCGACCGTTACCTGGTCGCCAAGACGGACCCGATCACCTTCGCCACCGACGAGATCGGCTGGTACGCGGTGCAGGTGTGTGCCAACGACATCGCCACCACGGGGGCCGCGCCGCTGTGGTTCCTGGCGACGCTGCTGCTCCCTGACGGAAGCGCAACGGCGGACCTGGCGCGGGCCATCTTCGCGCAGATGGGCGCTGCGTGCCGCGATCTCGGCGTGACAGTCGTCGGCGGGCACAGCGAAGTGACCTACGGCCTCGACCGCCCGATTGTGGTGGGCTGCATGTTGGGCGAGGTCGCCCCGGAGCGGCTGGTGCGCACGGGCGGTGCGCGGCCCGGCGACGCGATCCTGCTCACCAAAGGCGCGCCGGTTGAGGCCGCTGCCATCGTCGCGCGCGAAAAGCGCCAGGAACTGGCGGGCCATTTCCCCAAAGACCTGCTCGACCGCGCCGCTGCGTTCCTGCACGCGCCCGGCATCAGCGTCGTTCGCGACGCGGCGGTGGCTATGAGCGTGGGCGGTGTGACCAGTATGCACGACCCGACCGAGGGCGGAGTCGTGGCGGCGCTGTGGGAGCTGGCTGAAGCCAGTCAGTGCGGCGTGGAAGTGTCGCTGTATGGCGAGGCCCAGCCCTGGCTGCCGGAGGCGACGGCGCTGTGCCGCTTCTTCGGATTGGACCCGGCGTGCGCCATCGCCTCCGGTGCGCTGCTGCTCACGGTGACGCCTGCGCGCCTGCCCGCCATGCTGGATACTTACGCGCGGGCAGGAATCCCTGTCTATCACCTGGGGCGCATGACCGCCGGGCCGTTCGCCGTGTGCGATGTGACGCGCGGCGCGCTGGCCCGCCCCCTGGTGGACGAGATCGCGCGCCTGTTCTGACAATCGTCCCCTCCAACACTGTTGCCTGGCAGAATGTATTGGCCCTGTGTGCGGCTTCGCGGTACAATGCGGCCCGTTGTCTTTTCGATGCCCCAAAGCGTCGAACTACGGCAATGGCAGCCTGCACTGAATCAACTGGAGCTACCTGCATCGAGTGACACTTTGGGCCGTTGCCCACCAGGAGGGGTACCGCAACATGTTCCAAATGGATATTGAGGTATTCGAGCAAGTGATGATCTTCATCGTCCTTGCTATAGCTGGTTTGGCGCTTGGCTACGCGTTCTGGCTGCGGAACTACATCATGGCCGCTGACAAGGGCAATGCGGAGATGCAGCGTCACTGGGGCCACATCCGCGACGGGGCGAACGCCTACCTGCGCACGCAGCTTAAGACTGTGGTCGTGATGATTGCTCTGCTGACCATCGCCATGTTTCTGAGCGTGTTCGTGGTCAGCCCGACCCCAGAAGCCAACGAGTACTTTGACGGGGATAAGGACACGGCCCGCCTGGTCATCGCCATAGCGCGCGCGCTGGCCTTTGTGATGGGGTCGTCGTTCTCGGCGATGGTTGGCTTCTTCGGCATGAACATGGCGGTGCAGGGCAATGTGCGCGTGGCGGCGGCGGCAGAGCGCGGCGGGTACCAGGAGGCGCTGAAGATCGCCTACCGCTCCGGCACAATCACCGGGATGCTGACCGATGGGCTGGGTCTGTTGGGCGGCACGACCATCTTCATCATCTTCGGCAAGGCGTCCCCGGACGTGCTGTTGGGTTTCGGTTTCGGCGGCACGCTGCTGGCGCTCTTCATGCGTGTGGGTGGCGGCATCTACACCAAAGCGGCGGACGTGGGCGCTGACCTGGTGGGCAAGGTCGAGGCCGGGATGGAAGAAGACGATCCGCGCAACGCAGCAGTGGTGGCCGACCTGGTGGGCGATAACGTCGGCGACTGCGCGGGCATGGCGGCGGACATCTTCGAGTCCTACGAGGTGACTATTGTTTCCAGCCTGATCCTCGGCCTGGCACTGACTGCGCTCAATGGCGAGTTGTACTGGATTGTTCTGCCGCTGCTGGTGCGCGGCATCGGCGTGGTAAGTTCCATCGTCGGCACGTATGCCGTGTCGCTGTGGCGCGTGGACGACGCCGAAGAAGCCATGTACAAAAGCTACGAAGTGTCGAGCGGCATCACCATCGGCTCGACATTCCTGCTGGCGTGGCTCTACGCCGGGCAGCTTTCGCTGGCGACCCTGGTGGCCGTGGGGGTGGGCCTGGCCGTGACCTTCAACCCGCTCACGTCGTATGCCACGAGCGCCAAGAGCAAGCGTGTGCAGGCCATCGCATCGTCCACGCGCTTCGGGCCGGCTTCGGTCATCCTCGAAGGGTTGTCGCTGGGCTACCTGTCCAGCGTGTGGGCGCTGTTCGTCATTGTGGGCAGCCTGTCGGCGGCGATCCTGGTGTACAGCTTCGAGTTCCCCAACAATCTCAAGCTGCCGGCGGTGTTGATCGGCCTGGCGCTGGCAGCCATCCAGATTGTGCGGGGGCGGATGCGCGGCCATGTCGTTGAGGGTTTCTTCTCAGCGATGTGGATCATGGTGTTCGCCCTGTTCCTGGTCAGTATGCATGAAGTGCCGGATGTGCACAGCTACAAGTACATCCTCTTCGGCGTGACGCTGATCGGCGTGGGGATGCTCTCGCACACGGGCAATAACGTGAGCATGGACACATTTGGGCCGATCTCCGACAACGCGAACGGCATCGGCGAACTGGCGGGGATGAGTCCTACGGCGCGGCAGATCATGGCTGACCTTGACGCTGCCGGCAACACGACGAAGGCCATCACCAAAGGCGTGGCCATTGGCTCGGCGGTGATCGCGGCGGTATCGCTGTTCGGCAGCTTCTTCTCCGACATCCAGCGTGTAGACCCCAACTTCGAGGAAATTGTCAACCTGGCGAACCCGGTGGTCTTTGTGGGCCTGCTCATCGGCGGCTCGCTGCCACTGCTCTTCAGCGGCCTGCTGATCAAGGCGGTCAACCGCGCGTCCGGCCTGATCATGGCGGAAGTGCGCCGCCAACTGCGCGACCCGGAGATCGCCAGCGGAGCCAAGACTCCTGACTACGCCAACGCGGTGACCATCTCCACGCACTCGGCGCAGGTTGAGCTGATTCCGCTCGGCCTGATCGCGGTGCTGGCCCCGATTGTGGTGGGTTTCCTGCTGAAGGAAGAGGCGCTAGGTGGTTTCCTGGCAGGCGTCATCCTGTCTGGGCAGTTGCTGGCGGTACTCATGTCCAACGCCGGTGGTGCGTGGGATAACGCGAAGAAGTACGTGGAAGACGGGTACTACGGCGGCAAGGGTAGCGAGAACCACAAGGCGAGCGTCGTCGGCGACACGGTTGGCGATCCGCTCAAGG